>NZ_JBIYSM020000027.1:0-56793 GCF_044759095.2 Brevibacillus soli | reverse complement strand
AACTTTTTATGCGTTCCGGAAAGTTTATTTCAGGACGCTTTCACACGGTGAAGCCCTTAAACTTTCCTACACGATAAGAAAACCCACCCGGCATTAGCTATCCTCGACCCACTCGGCGTTAGCTATCGCTGTGCCGAGTGGGGTCCCTTTCTTCGCCGGGCGGGGCCCCGAACACTTTCCTTGTGGCTGTATTCGATGTCCCAATGTTATAAATTCTTATACACTAAGAAAACCACGAGCTCTAGGCCCGTGGCAGTTAGGAGTGTATGATGTCTTGTAGGAAAATATCATCTTTCCGGTAGAAGATTTTATACTCTCCCGGCCAATTCCATTGATAGCCCGAAATGGTGGTTAGAATGAGATCAACTGGCAATCGTGGATGATCAAGGGCATTGCGCAGCCTTTGGATCGTTCGGCGTACAATGGATTCGCTTCTTGAATCCGGAAAGATGTTTTCTCGAATGGTTTGTGCAGAAACTGGTCTTTTGTTTTCCATTAGAAATCGGAGCAGCTTGCCCAATTGTTCGGATAGTTCGATACGGACATGTGAGGGCAAGATGAGGTAAATCTCTTCTCCCAGAAAATCCAGTCGAACTTCATTGGCTGCCAATTCTTCCGACTGATATCTCAATACTTCTTCTTCATGTAGAGATAGCGTTTGATCTTGCGTAACCATCACATACGGTTTTGACTCCCCGTAGGAATACAGATCTCTCTTGGTTTCTTCGATAAACGGATCGACCGCATCAGCCACGGCAGGATCGCTTTCTGCTACAAACATTTCATTTGCCTGCTCAAATACGGACAGGCTCATCTTCTGATACGCTTTTGCCAGATAACATAAGGCTTTCATCTGTTGTTCCCGATGAATCTGATGAGACCGTTCCGCTGGTCTGGCCCGCAACGCGAATTCAAAATGACGGATCGATTTTCTCCATTCCTGTTTGTAATAATAGAGAAATCCTAACCGGTAATATGCCATGGCATGCTCCGGTTCCATTTGAGTTAAATCTCGAAACAACTTCAACGCCCGATTGAAATTATGCTGCCTCATCTTGAGGTCTCCGCCGGCCTTCAACAGAAGATTGGCCAATTGAATTTTGAACCGTTCATTATCCCGGTCCAGACTTAACAGCTTTCTGTATAGTTGAATCCCTTTTTCCCACCATGTAAAAAGGTCCATTTCGCCTTCCTGTCTTTCCCATATCAGTTCCTCTTCCAGCAATTCGTCCAGTGTATTTTTCTTCATGCTGATCCCCCCTACCTTGTAAACGTCCACAGAATATCTCCAATACGATAAATCAATTCAGATGCCTGATCATCAAATTGTTTAAAATGAAAGCGTACCGCTTCCGGATTCGAACTTTTCACATCATTGCGATAGGGATTGTCGTGCAGTTGATCGATCGCTTCAAGAGCATTCACGTGCTGCAGGTGAATTCTCTTAAACCGCAATTCCAGATATTCTCCTGATTTTGGCCGGCAATACTGAATCGATCCGAAGGCATATGGATAGCTCGGGTCGCGCAATCGAATCTCGACCGTCTCTTTTGCTCCCGTATACACCATCGCCAGATTTGCCTGTTCGAGCATAAGCTGCATAGCCATAAACAGTTTTTTCATATCGGGAGCGTTTTCGTATTGGCTCTGAATAAACATGTGAAGCTCCCGAGCATCCTGCATGGTGGAGACAACTCGCGTGGCATGCTTGCGCTGATCGCTACCGTGTGTTTGTCCCGACGGAATGATGATTTCTTGGAGGATCGTCCACACCTGGAGCAAATGCTGATGGTCAACCTGTCTTCCGGTAAAGTCACGCCATGCCTCACCGTCATGATGAAGGATCCAAGACCATTTGTTACGCTCTTTTTCTGACAGTTCCCTTGTCCCCAATCTTTGGCCGGCCCCTCTTGCCCGGTAGCCAGCCTCCTGGATAAACCGCAAGGCAATTGACAGGGCCACATCTTGAGACCGGGGGTCTGTCCGAAACTCGGAAAGGTCAATGTCAAATTTAAAGCCGGCATGACCCGGGAGCTTTTCCTGCAAGGTCAGTCCTCTTGCATCATAGTCGACTAAACCCATCTGCAGTTTGAGGTTCTTACCATATACAGTGGGAATGCGAACCACAAAACTTTTACTGTTCAGACTATACTCTCCGTTCCATCCGAAGGACTTCATGTTTTCCAAACAGTCATCAAACAACTTGACCGCACTTTCCGACAGGAGGGAACGGATCACATCTGGAGTTGGCAGCTGTTGGTTCTGTTTTTGTTGTTCCCATAATTCAGCCCAGGTTGGTGATGTCACTTGCATCTGGATCCCGGTTTCCGGGTGTACAGGCTCGGTCAAGAGGAGTTCGGCTTTGTAATCATTACCGACTCCTGTACTGACCAGATACGCATACGCATGGCCGTCAGTCGGTCTTGCTTCCCAGACCTCCTGCCTGAACACATCCGCAAGAATCGTGGAGATCACTCGCTCCTGTCTGACATTGTTGAGGGTTCGTTCGTAAAGTTGGTGTGCTCTCTGTTCGTGTTCGTCAACACCTAGTCTCGCCTGCCATTTGATAAAGGCGTCCAATAGACTCTCGCATCCGCCCTGTAAAAACGGAGGTGTGATCTCAGCAGGGGTGCCGGTGAGATACTTGTGTGTTTTGAGGAGGATCTTCTCTACAGGAAGAAAGGGCAGGGTTTTTCTGTAATTTAGCACCTGATACTCCCAAATTTCGGGGCGCAGTTCAAAGTTCAAGCTGTGCTTTGCTTCGATCAGCCAGGTTCTGCCTTGATCATCCGTAGCCATGAGATCTATTATCCCTGCTCCTCCCTGTTTTCCTCCTTCGGGCATCCAGAGCTCATACCCCCAGATAAAGAGATGAATGGGCTGGTCGTTGACAACGAGCGGCTGCCTGTGAACATGATTGACGAATTCGTAGACGAGATGTCTTTCTCCCGCGTATTCATCCAGGATAATCATCTTTGTTGCCCTTTTCTATTTCTTATTTTTTCCAGCATCGGATACTCTCTACCCAACACGTCATCCTTGTCACAATCATCCAAATCCCCATCTTCTCTTGCTTGACTGATTCGATTTCTTTCCTTATCTATCAGGTGATCAAGATGATATTTTTGCTTAACTACGCAAATTTTACTGCCGTCCGCCCCTTCATCGATCTGTATATAGACAGGGGTGTCGTTGTCCAGGTAATAACTGACCGGAATGGCGGGATCTGATGCACTGTAAAATCCGATGTTACCACAATAGTCGTCCAGGTAATCGGCAACAATAAACTGTCCATTGGAAAGTATCAAATCTTTGGAGAGATCGAAATCAATCCGCGGCACTGTATCGATACGTCTTCCATTCAGGATGATGACGGGCTTCTTCTTGACCATGTCAACGATTTCAGCCTGTCCTGTGTTGACGATCTGGTGGTATTGGTTATATTGTGCCGTCACTTCGATAAAATCAGACACGTCATAATAGAGTTTCTTCCTTCCACGTCGGCCAATGACCAGTGGTTTTCCTTTAAACAACTTCCCTTCAACGATCTCCAGCGTATTTTTCACATAATAGCCCTTTTCATCATTCTCATCGTAACTGAACGTATAGTACTCCAGGAATTCCTGGATCCGGTCCGTATCGTAATGTAACGGGAATTGTACGGAGACGAACAATGTTTTGTTTTTCAGTTCCAACAACGTAAAAAAGAATTCCAGCATTTGAATGCTCTGGCTTTGAAACGAGTCATATTTCAATTCATAGTCCGGCAGAAAACAGTACTCGTAACAGTCCGGCAGTCTGCGCAAGATTCCTTTTTTGATCGAATGCTGATTCTTTACGGATGAGAAGTCGATCATCTCCATGGTTGAATCTCCTTCCGAACCATTTTCTTCTCCAGGAAAGATTCGTCATCTACCTTTTGCTGTGCAACCTCACAACAGGTATGAATTGTTTTCAAAAATTATGCGAGTTAGTTCATCCTTCGCTCTTACCTCATCTTCATAGCTGATCGAAAATACCTTCAACTGTTTATTTGGATTGTCTTCCAGTGACCACGATTCAAGACATCGGCCACTTTCTGAGGTGATCCACGGATGGTGTGGATACAGAAGAACAACCGTTTCCACTTCTTTATATCGGGTTAGGTAGGCGTACATCTGATAAAAATCCTCCCTCTTTACCCCGTGCCTAGATTTGGAACTATAAATCATCTTCCACTTTGTATCGATAATCATGTTCCGATTATTCTCCAGCGAAATGAACAAGTCAGGTTCCAATTGAAAAGCCCCCCGCCTTGAGTTGTTGTTAATCAACAACTTGTACCGGGTATCCTTCACAATAACTTTATTTGCCACCTTTTTTGCCAAATACGCGATGTATGCTTCAAAAAGTTCATTCATTTTGAATAATATGGAAACACCTTTATGAAAACCAAGATTCGTAATCGTCACTGTTTGATTAAGCAACATCCTAGCCAAAACATAACAGTGATAAAACCGTTTATTCATCCGGTTAAAATGAACAGCCTGTCCTAACAGTCGAGATCCGGGAACGCGGTCAACTTCATCAAGGATTAACAAGCAATTTGAAATGAGATTACGAGTCCGCATGTGGTTCACTCGATACACCAACTGGACTAATGCTGCCTTAAACAATTGATTTAATGGGTTATTGACTTGAAATTCGTCATACATGCAGCAAGCACTTGCTGATTTGCGGGCGGAGTGAACCATTTGGGCCCGCATGTTAATTTTTCCCCTGACTCGCTGCAAGTCCTCCTGTTCCGTCATGTAGTTGTAATGAGGTCCTTTTACCAGTTCCCGGTACAATCTGCTGGCAAACAGATATCCGTATATCTCAAACAAATTGTGCTTGTCGAAGGATAATTGACTGAGCTCTGATTCGTAAATATCTAAATAACCCGTACACGCCAACATCCGTAACAGGACTTTACGAGAAAGTCCTATATCGCTACCGGTAACTTTCGGAAGGATCTCGATCGAACAGCTGCTTAATTGAATAAAGCCAACATAGTTTATAAAGGTTACATGGTGTCTGGAGATGATTATGTTATCCTCATCCAACTCGTTAGCATGGACAAACTTTCTCAATTCCTCTGCTTCGACGGAGGAAAGCGCAGCAGTCTCCGTATCAGAAATGGGGATAGAGTCAAAACACTCAGTTACAACCAGATGTTTCATATCCCCTCTCCTATTCTTCTATTTCCTTGCCAACATGTTTGTAAATGTTACGTAATGCATCCGGAGACGGGTTTGGATGAACCATATAACGGAGTTTTTGTTGCTCCGTAATTCTTGCGTTCACAGAAAAAAGCTTGTCTGACTGCATGACCGATTTGGTAAGAAAATAGGAATCATCACCTACTTTTCCTGCTCCCCCCAACACCAGTTCGATGTACTCCCAGTTTTCATAGAAGTATTCCTGCAACAGCGGGATTACCTTTTTCAACATCACTTGAATATAAAATGTGACTGTTGGGTTTTCGGTAATAAAGTACGAATGACCGATCACGTGGTCACGATCGTATAGATATTCGATACGGTCGTTCATGACCTGCAACATTTTCCGAACATTTATGCCTTCGACATCCTCTGGCAGCAAGTCGTAATCAGGCATCATCTCGATAAACTCAAAGCGGCGTCGGAGTGCTGTATCAAGTAAAGCAATGGATCGGTCAGCCGTATTCATTGTGCCCAAAATGTGTACGTTATTTGGGATACCGAACCTTTCTCCGGAATAGGGAAGAGTAACCCACGTTTCATTGATACTTCCTATCCTTTTGTCTGGTTCAATAAGAGTGATCAACTCCCCAAAAATCTTGGAAATATTCCCACGGTTGATCTCGTCGATCACCAAGACATATTGCGGATTATGTTGACGTATATTTTCGCTGGTTGACAGCAGTTCTTTCAGGGCATCCATATTGATATCTTTTTTGTAAAACATATATATGGTTTGCTGAGAAAACACCTTTTCTCTAAGTATTTTTTGAACAGGAATCTTTACATCTTTGTAAAGCCACTCCACCGCGCGGAAATGGTTATAATCAATGGCGGTATTGGGGTTATACGAATAGTCGCCGACGATTTTGCCGATCGCTCTTACCTGGGTGTTTCCATATGAAATAATGACGATATCGCCCTGTTTCATCCAATGCTTAAATCGTTCCATTGCTTCTATTCCAAACGATTCACCATGAGGATACTTGGACAGATACGCATTTTGAATGGCTTGTTTATTGGTGCAATTGGTGTAATCAACGTCTCCTCCCCAGCCAAGCGCGATGACATTATTCTCGATACAGTAATTGTATATGTCGTCATTGTTCTCCTTGACGTTGCCAAGGGACATTTTAAAGAAATCGATGTCAGCCGGATCAAAATCGTAGACCGTTTTTCGATCAGAAATGTTCGTCCGAGCTGCCGCACATATTTCTTTAAAAATACCGTCTCTGATCTCAAACCCTTGTCCTTCCTCAACAAACCGGATTCCTTCTACAAATTCCTCGTAACTGTATGATTGATGAAAGGTGCAAAATGTAACCTGGTTATTCTCTACATATTTATTGAAGAGTCTGACTGCCTCTGCCCTTTGGCTGGGATTCTCCAACAAGTCGGAGGGTAACGTAGAATCAAGAATTTCTAAACTTTTGTTTATGACATGATAAGTCTTTCCGGTGCCCGGAGGACCGTATAAGATGGTATTTTTGGGGTTCATATGGCTGTCTCCTTCAGGGAATATCGTTTGCGTATTTCAGTCGTTAACCCATGAGCGAAAAGTTCGGTAAGGTTGTCAGTCATTTCCTCCGTGGAAGTATTTTCAAGAAACACGCGAAAATCATCTCTGTCTGCAAATCCTTTCATGGCAGATAACAAATTATCTAAGTAGCGAACCAGATTCGTGTTTGATAGCTTCCCTGTTCCTCCAGGTTATTTCCCTTTTACAAGATATTCGGCTCCGATTTGGCGCATTTTTTCCAGATTGGGTGCAATCCAGGAAAATAGTTCTTGCCTATATGCTCCGTCATTCTCCGCTCGTGTTTTGTCATACGGGTAATTGACAGCTATCCGAAAAGATTTGGCCCCTTCCATTTGATCCCATACCACTTCTTCGTTCTCAAAAATAGTTTCTATTTCTGATTGCTTACTTTTCAATATTACATAAGCTGATTCATTTTGATCCATGGAAGGTGAATTCAGCAGAAGCTCAATACGAAGTTTGGATCCTTGACCCATACAAACATTTGCACTAACTCCCGATTTTCCTACTGAGAATGTAACCCAGGAATCTGAAGTTGTTTGACGTCCTTTCGTATTTGGATAACCGTGATCAGCCAGGTAATCAAACATCTCCTGCCAAAACATTCTGCGGAACGAGTGTCGTGGAGCCTCATCTCTTTTGTAAGCCTCCCGTAAATGGCGAACAAATTTACTCGGTGCCGATTCAACATGAAATCTCACAGCAGGAAGGGAATCATTAATTCGAATGACTTCAGGTCTGATAAGGTAAAAGTTAACCTGATCGTCGGTAATTTCATTCAACCATTCAATGGCTCTTCGATGTTCGTCTTCAATATAGGGGGTAACCCAAATAATAACGGAAGCGTTTAGACCGGCCGCATAGGTTACCAATTGTCCAAGATGCTTATGATCACTCTTATCCAGTTGATTTTCAATTACCACTCCCTTTTTTGTTTACTTATTGATGGAGTATGTTTGATCCTCTTCCACCAAATAGATCTCGGTTCCCGCCACCGCTTCGCCGGTCAACTGCTGCCAGACACGAGCGTAGGTCTGGACCTGAGGTTTATAATGTTCAATCAGTCGGTCTATGTCCGCCTTGTCTTGAACCCGGTCTGTTTTGTAATCAACGGTCACCCAACCGCGCTCTTCTTTCATCACAAGATCAATGACACCCGTGAGGATCTGATCGACTTCCCCTTCTTCCTTCAGGGAAAACGGCACTTCCGTATAGACTTCCGAAGCATGTAAGATCCGTTTCCATAACCCGGATTTTTCGAAGCGGCTCACGATGTCGAGAAGCTCCTGTTTTCTTTCCATTTTTTCTCCGTACTCCGCAAGCATCATCTCGACAAATGTGTCCATATTCTGCACATCGCCTTTGTTCTGAACAAACACTTCAAAGATCCGGTGGACAATCGACCCCCAAACCTTTCCGCCGCCAGTCTCCCGTGCGATCTGAAGGTCTTTCATTTTTTCTTCCGCTGCTTCTGTCGGGGACGTGAGACGATAGCTGGGCATCTGCATCGGCAAGTGCCAGTCTTCATACACCTTTTTCCCATGATGTACCAAATCTGGCGTCATCGGCAGTTCATTCATTACCGGTTGCGGAATTACAGCATCAGGGATCGTGATCTCGGCAACATTCGGAGTGAGGAGACTAGCCCACGGGTTCTTTTTGTTATCCTTCGCGCTGCTGCTGATCAGCATCAGATTTTTGGCCCGAGTCGCCGCCACGTATAACAATCGTGCTTCTTCCTCTTCCAGGTAGCGGCCTTCCTCCTCGGCATGGTTTTCCCAATCCGGCGGTTGACCGATGATTTCCCGGTGAAAATCTCCTTTTTCCACCGAAATGGTGAAGTATCCTTTTGGAATATCGCCGTCCCGTGTGATGTGTTTGGAAATCCTGTCTTTTGGATCAATCTTCTTGGCTGGATGAGCCAGGAAAACAACAGGCGCTTCCAGTCCCTTTGCCTTGTGCAGGTTCATGATCCTCACCGCATCAAGCTCTTCGCCCAGGAGGTTCAGCTCTTCTTCGATTTCCGTATCCAGCAAAGTCTCTACGACAGCAGCTATATCGCAAAAGTGGGAAATCTCACTTCCCGCCGGACCACGTAACAACTCGAGCAACTGACACAGATAACCGCTTCGGTTTTTCCCCATTTCATTGGATGCGGCGTAAGGGATCAGTCCGAGATCCGTTATCATCTTTTCCAGGGCCACGATGGGTGGGTATTTCCTTGTCCATTGAGAATACTGCTGCAGTTTCAGCAATGAGCTTTCTACGATAAGCCGGTGCTCTTTCGCCAGATCGGCAGGAATCTCCGTAAACAAAGAGATGGAGCCGCCACAAACCTTCCATTGGTACAATGTTTCATCGCTCAGTCCAAAAAACGATCCTTTCAACACACTAAGCAGATTCAGGTTATGCTCCACATCTCCGAGAAACAGAACAAGCTTGTACAGTTCATGGATCTCCTCCGATTGGGAGAAAGATGACCCGCCGGAGATGATGTTCGCTATACCGTACCGTTCCAGAGTCCGTGAGTAAACGTCCATGGAATCTTTGTATCTCAGAAGAATCATGAAGTCTTTGGGCGTGGGCACCGGAGAGATTCCCCGTGCTATTTCTTCTTCGGTGCGAGCTAGCAACAGATTGCCATCCATCGCCCATCTGATGTACTTTGCGATGGTTTCCGCATCCTGCTGGATGATCTCTTCTTTTTTGGTGTAGTCAGCCGGGATCCTGTATCTAACAACTCCAGATACCGTTCCCGCTTCATTTTCACGCATCGCATTCAGAGGTTGATAAGCTGCTTGATATCGGCTTTCTTCGGCCGGAAGCATCTCTTGAAATACAGGATTCACTACATCAGCTATGGAACGAACGGAACGGAAATTGGCCGTCAAGGAAAGTACTTCGCCACCACTTTGCCTGATGAGTTGCTTCACCTGATTGTAGGTATCAATATCGGCCCTCCGGAAACGATAAATCGCCTGTTTGGGGTCCCCCACGACGAAGAGAGAGCCTGCTTTCGGATCAACCTTTCTCCAATCCGTTTCATAGACATTTTCGCCCGTCAAATAAAACAGTATTTGTGCTTGAATCGGGTCCGTGTCCTGAAATTCATCGACCAAAAGCGTTCGAAACTTGTCTTGAAAGTACACGCGAACTTCTGGATGATTCCGCAGCAATGAAGCTGTATTCATCAGCAAATCCTCGAAATTGACCAAGGATTTCTCCCGTTTATAGTCCCCGTACATCTGGATGGCCGGCATGATGAAATCCATGATAGGAGCGTGACAATACTCTTTCCATCTCGTGACGAGCGGAGTAATCTGGGAGTCGATACCTTCGGCAAATTTGGCTTCGTAATATTTCGCGTCTTCTCTTGATGTCCAGCAATATTGCGTGGCCTTCGGCTTTCTGTTTAGCCTTCCGATCCATTTCATGACATCTCCGGCGTTTTCCTCGTCTAAAAAGCGCAATTGCCGCAAGCATCGCAAAATATTGTGCTCAAACGTATGATTATCCTTCAATATTTCTTCCCTGATCGCCCGGGCCGCATCCCGGAGCAAGCCGATCACGCTGGAAAGTACCGGACGCCATTTTGGCTCATCGATTTCATCCCGCACAATCTCCACGTCAGGGTATCTTGCCAGCTCGAGAAAAGCAGCTTTCAAATCGAGTGGACTGATTCCCAACCTATTCAAAAAATCGATTTGATCAGGTTCATTTTCACTGACCGTCTGCAAATACTGATGCCAGACAAGTTCCTTGATCCGTCTGTCCTGCGATTCATCCAACTCCAGGAACGCCGGATCGATTTTCGCTTCGATGGGACGTTCTCTAAGCAACTTTGCGCAAAAAGAGTGGATGGTACCCAAAAAACATTGATCGAGATTGGCCAGAGCCTGTCCCAGCAGCATCCTTTTCGTTTGATCCTGCTCTTCGCGATAGCGTTTTTCCAGCGCCGACTGAAACCTTTCCCTTAATTCGTCAGCCGCTTTTCTGGTAAAGGTAATGGCCACCATCTCATTTACTTTGCAGTAGCCAGAGAGAACGAGATTAACCATTCGCTTGACGAGGCTGGTGGTTTTGCCTGACCCGGCACCTGCCTCTACGAGAAAATTGGTTTCCAGTTGATTTTCTATTTGGTCCCTTGCTGCTTGGTCGGGGGGGATCGGTCTATTCATAAGTTCTTACCTCCCTGAATGCGGAAAGCCCTACGGCAGTATGATCGTTTCGTTTTTCCGCCAGTACCTCTTCCGCAATCTTGTGACGGTTACAGACTTGTTTGAAATCACAGTATTTACAGTCGGATGGATCGTCGGTCATGGTAAAATGGCCGTTTGCAAGGATATCCAGGAGATTTTCGTTCACGTGAAGGAACTCTTCCCGTTTTTGCTGAGGTCGCAGGAAACGAACTCCTTCCCCTTTTCGCGTCGGAAAGACATATCCACTCTCCGAAACTGCAACTGTGCTGTTCGGATCGTTCATACGCGAGTATTCTTCAAAAGCGATCGCATAGAGAGCGTGCTGGAGCTGCCTTCCTCCCTTGAAGTACTCCTTGTCCGAATAGCCATACGTGCTTCCTGTCTTGTAATCCACGATTGAGTACGTCCCGTCCGGTTTTCGGTCTACGCGGTCGATCTTCCCATCGATGAAGTACGAATAGCCCGAAGGCAATGGGATCTCGACTGGAGTAGTCTGTTTGCCGAAAAGCAACTCAAAATGTTCCGGTTCAGACTCGATATCCTCTTCCATC
Source organism: Brevibacillus soli (assembly GCF_044759095.2). Lineage (NCBI taxonomy): Bacteria > Bacillati > Bacillota > Bacilli > Caryophanales > Paenibacillaceae > Brevibacillus > Brevibacillus soli. The sequence goes on along the minus strand of NZ_JBIYSM020000027.1, from coordinate 45,263 downwards.
AGCAAAAACACCTGGCAGGACCCAAGTATCTCTTTCCGTTCTTTCTCATAAACAAGTTCACTGGGCGGTGGAACGATCTCCTTGTAGGCAGCCAGAATCTCATCGGCAAGGTGCTGCAATGGCTGGAGATGAGATTCTACCTTTGGCCTGATGCCTTCTTCCTTGCATCCACGAAGAAAGCGCTCGAAGATTTCATGCAACAGACTGCCTCGATCTGTTGGGCTTAACCATGCACCAGGGTCATAAACCAACTCGTCCGGTTTTTGAACGCCAAGTATGTGTGCGATGAAAAATGCATACGGACATGAAGCCAATGTCTCCAGTTTGCTCGGCGATAAGGATAGATTCTTGTTTCGTCGAGGATCAAGTTCTCCCGGATTTACCTGTACCCGACCGTCATAGTGGGTAAAAAAAGGTTTTTCTCTCGCCTCTTTTGCCATCTGCCCGTTTTGAAGAAACGGATATAACTGTAGAACAGTATCAGATGCCTGCTGGGTCACTCCCTGCCGAATGACTTGATGTAACCACCAGTCATTCTCATCGAGACAAACGGTTTCTTGATGGGGTATATACCCATCAACTGTAGGAAAGTGGCGGATCAATTGGCTGTAATCCTTTGCTTCATCCCCTGTCAGCATGCGATATACCTGCAACATGATCGCGGCGGGGTATAGTTCCTTATTTTCTAGCGGATTCACACAGGAATAGCTCAACGTCAGCGATTCCGTCGTGTTCCGCATACATTGTTCCATTTCGAAAAGACGTTCTTTTGTCTGGTTGGCTCGCAGCGGAAGTGCTTGTCCGAGCAGTTGCCGTTCCTTATCCAGCAGGATAGGATCATCGCTGCTGTTACCAGGGAATTTGCGGTTATCCAGGCCCACAATGATATGATGTTTGCGCCCTTGGTACATTCCTGCACGAAAATGATCGACGTGCAGATGACCCGGTTTTGGACCGGAAGCACCGACACGGAGCCCGCCGATGGTGTCCTGAAGCCTTTGAATGGCGTCTTCTAACGGCATTTCTTCATCCGCATACTGCTTCAACAGTGTCAGTTCGTCTTCCATTTTTGCCTTGGCTTCGGCATCCCGTTCACTGATGACCCGGCTGTGTTTTTCGATGATTCGAAGCAGCGCTGCAGTGAACGCCCCATAGTGCACCGATTCCATTCTGTCGGACTCCGGAAGACCAGAAAACAACTTCTCCATGACGTCACGAAGTCGGGAATATTGTTCTGCTTTTTGCTGGTAGTATGCTTTTTTCTCTTCGTCTTCCGCATCGGCGCTTTTCTGTAAACAGCGGGCAACCTGTTGCTCCAGTTGGCGCACGTATCGTTGTTTCTCCCATCCGATTCCGGCGGATCGCAGCATTCTTCCCATTTTTCGCGGGCTGAGTCCCCACGAATCGTCCACCTGAAAATCCCCGCTATCCAGTAATCGGAGCAGATGAACCTGGCTGTACCGATCATGAATCCAGGTAAGCAGGGTGAAGAAAAGACGACCTGGACGGGTGTTGCGAATGTTGATTCCCTCTCCAAACGTAACCGGTATCTCATATCGCGCCGAAAGTTCATAAAAGAGCTGCGCATACGGATCCTGTGTCGTGTAGAAAACGGCACACTGGTCAAACGGAATGTTTCGTGTTTTGATTCGGCGGAACGTTTCTTTTACTTCATTCCTTTCACCGTATGCCTTGATCAGCTGGACCGTTTCATCCTGGAAAGGTGCCCCGGAATTTGTGATATCGTGTAACCAGAAAAGCCGATCCTTGTTGGTTTTTGCTTCCGGTTGCACCGCTGCCGGCTCCAACAAACGGTAGGTTGCGTTAGAGATATGATCCAGACACTTCTGTTGCAATGGATACAACTGCTGATGAGAGGGCAGGAGAAAGATGATCGGTACGTTGCTTGCAGCAGGCAGTGAAAGAGCAAGGTTGCAGAGATCTGCTGCATCGAGAAAGTGATGCTGCTGCAGATGATCGTTATACGCTTGCAGGATACGCTTAATGTCCATCCCCTTCTTTGGGTTGACGAAATGATGAACGGAGATTGTGTCAGGTGAAAAGCCCGCCATCTTCAAGTCCATCAAGGAAGAATGGAAGGCATGCACGAAGCTGGGGGAAATTTTCGTCTCATGGAAATAGTCCAGCTGATTGGTCGATTGAAGCTTTTCCAGAACGCCAAACAAATAATGTTTGGCCAGTGTGACCGGAACAAGCTGGAGTTTATGTACGAACATATGCTGTTTGCAATGTTGAAGGGCGAGATTTTCCAACGTATCGACTGAAAGGTTGAGATACGACTTCCCCTGCAGAACAAGCGACTGCAATAGCTGATTCCCCAACCGATGGGAGGGAACGAGCAAGATCTTTTTTTGGAATGGATATGCCTTGCAGATATCGTCCAGTTGAGGGTACAACGGATTCATCGAGAATTCGCCTCCTTCAGCGTTACCACCAATTTCGAAAGGACCAGGAACATCTACCTACCAATTTTAAACTCGTTATCATAAAGTTCGCACGAATATGTCCCGGTTAATCCTCGAGACTGGTCCTCTCCTGTAAAAGTGGCAAGTCCTTCATCGGATCACCCCCCCGCACCGGAATCCTTTTTGGAGTACACCATTTACATAACCCGCCGTCTTTCCGTCCAAATATTGAATGACCTTGTTCCGCGCTTCACTTGGAGGAAGATTCTGATGAATAAAACTGCGCACTTCTTCCCAGCATGTATGACGAAATTCTCGGGTATCTGTCTCTCGAATAAGGGGTCTAAACCGTGCGGGTAAATCCTGATCACGATCAATCGCCGTTAAAGACATCAGTACGAAATGTTTGCCCATCTCATTTGCAATCCAGGTTCCAAGCAGCCAGTAGCGCATCAATTCGTACTTTTTACACTCTACTGCCACATTCCAAACGTCAGTAGTAAACACATTATCATACCAACGATCTTCCCTTTCAGCATAACGGATAAGGGCATCTTTGCTATTTCCCACTGTTTCATTTCCTGATGTAAATTTAGCCTCGATAAAAACAAGCGTATCCTCCGAATTGATAATCAAATCCGGCTCGGAACCGTATCCCATTCGCTCTCCGAATACGTGACTTGCCCTAAGCAATGCCTCCCATTTCCCTGCCTCCAGGGGAGAATACGACCAGAATATGAGTTCCGGATCATAGGCCAAACAGCCGGTAAACGCTTTTACGAACCGGTGCAAGTGATGATGTTTCTGCAAGTAGCGAAACACGTTCCATGTTATAACGTCCTCACTTCGTTCCCGCGCCATTCGGGATTCTGTTTTTCCTGCCAGAACCTGTTCTAAGTAGCGCAGATCATCCTTATCGTTCCATAGCAGGTTATGTGCCACTTCGCGATATTCAAAAGTGGAAGGGGATATATAAATGTCGTGATCCGGGCAGCGAAAACGCTCCTCTTTCTCCATTATGTTGGTTTGCCGTTCGACTGTATGCGTACATCCTAATATGGGACACTCAACCCGATCATTGATCGATATTCGTGGCTTCATATCATTTATTAAAAACAAATTCCCATCACCCTTTTTTTCATTTAAACTACAATCAATCTTAAGCCATCTTCGCAATCAAACGAGATAGGTCAACCAAATCTCCAATTCTGGATGGTTCCGCTCTTTTCAAATACTGCTTATCGTTCTCCATCAGCTTATAGATCTCAAACGCAGTCATCGCATCATCCAATGCTCGATGATGTTTTCCATTTGCCGTATGGCCAAACTCAAGCAATGCCTTCATCAGCCCGGTTTGATTTTGTTCCCCATAAAACCTCTTGTGTTCCATTGACAAATCTATTTCTTTTTTAGTGAAAGGATACTGGATTCCCCACTGCATGCAAAAATGTGAGCCCATTATCCACTGCCTCTTGGGTAATGTCCAAAAACTGTTTACAGCGTTCATTCAGAATAGGATTGATTTCAGGTTTTACATAGGAGGAGAACATATCATATACCTGATTATTTCGTACGGCTACCACACCTACTTCAATGATCTCTGGGATGAAACCTTTTCGTTTTTTGTCGTCTTCCGGCATCGTAAACTCAAAATCAACGAACAGATACGGTTGGGTCATGACACGTTCCTCCTTTTACAAGCTATTTTTAATACCCTATATTCTTAGAATACCTGGGATCGTGACAAATCCTGACAGGGAACATTTGTTTCCTACTAGAAAAGTAAAATACCGTCAGAGAACCTGGTTCTACTGACAGTATTTTTGCGCCATTTCATGATATTCTTCATGTAGTTTTTGTCTATACTCCGCAGGCTCGAGCAGCTCTGCATCCTTACCGTACTGTTTCATCCAACGCAAGAATTCTTCAGCTCCGCGAGTCGTTACCATTATTAAGAGAGAGCCATCTTCCCCATCAATAAATTGTGGCTTGGAGTCATATCTCTGTTCTTTAATATAACGGGCAACATTCTTCGAGAATCGAACTCGAAACGTTACCTCTTCTGTGTCCGCTTTAATTCCCCAAAGTTTATCCAAAAATGAATCGATATTAAATTCATCTTCAATAAAAAACTTCTTGTTTGTCAGCTCTATGGAATGAAAGCGATTTAATCGAAACGTAAGTACTTCCTCACGCAAATGGCAATAGCCAATTAAGTAGAGATACCCCCCGCGTGGAACCAAATAATAGGGATCAATCATTCGTTTTGTCAAATCTTCTCTCGACATCGTGTAATATTCGCAGGATATCGTCACATCTTGAACAATTGCTTCAATGATTCGTTGCATGATCAAATCCTGCTCCGGATTCATTTGTTCCGTATGTATTCTGATCCGCTTACTTAGTTGCAAGAGGTTATCGTTTACTTTGAAGCGCGTAAGAATCTTTTCCATAGCCGACTGGAAAGATTTTTGAAACGGATGCCCTTTCATTTTGAATTGGCTGGCAAGCATCGGGTAAAGGGAGATTGCCAGGTACTCATCGGCACCAAGTTTTCCCAGTGTTTGAATGTAGTTATCGACAACATAATATCCTTTGTTTCCCTGTAGCAAGACTTGAATTCCACATTTATCAAGGTCTTTTATGTCCCTGTAAATGCTCCGGACTGACGTTCCAGTCAACTCGGCAAGTTCAGGCGCGGTTATTCCGGGTCTCTGCTGAATCGTCGTGACGATATAAAATAAACGCTGTGTCTTATCCACGTCATCATTCACCCCAAAAACAGTAAATACCTCCGAATAGATATTCTTGTTTAATGGGACAAAATCCTCTTCACACAAAAAGAGCCACCTATAAAAGTAGCTCCCGTTAAAATGTTGTGGTTTCTCCTATATGTACCCCCAAATCTGAATTAGCGGAAAAGGTTGGAAAACAAATGGGAGATCTGCACTGCGTTTAGCATATTTGAACATTCGGAACATTCAAGAAATGCCATCTTATTTCCCCCTAATTAAGTTTTGTTTAGTTATTAAATAATATAGAGTAGGTAGTCATTCAATCGAATCATATTGGTAATTTCGAACTTTTTCATTAGCTTCTCCTTGTTCTCTAGTTTTGGGTTCGTTTGCAAATGACATATTTGTTATGAGAGATAAAATACAGCGCTGCCTCTTTCACCTTGTTTCCGTGCCGCTCCCATTCCTCCACATAAGCCAACACTTGAGGAGTATAATAATCGACGAATTCCTGCTCGTACTGGTGTTCAAACAAGTCAGTTTTGAAGTCAAGTATGATCCACCCATCTTCCTCCTCAAACAGGAAGTCGATCACACCCTTGAGTAGGTCATTGTCTTTGGAAACCATTATCGAGAACTCGTGGTAAGCCTGTTTGGCTTTGCGGCTGCGTGCCCATACTTCGCTTTCGAGGATACACCTGACGGAACGGAGCACATCACCCAGCCATTTTTCTTCCAAGCCCTCTTCTTCTGCAGCCATTCGGATGAACGTTTCTAGCTTCGAATCGTCCATTCCATTGCCGATCGCTTCGATGCTGCGGTGGACAACGGAACCGAACGCCAGGCCTCTTCCTTCTGCCGGACGATGGAGTTCCACTTGACTGAGAGATTTGGTTTGTGCCGTGACACTGGTTCGTGTGTAGGTAGGTGCTGCAGTGGATGCCAACCAATTGTTCCAAGAATAAAGTTCTTTCGCAACATCCGGAGCGATGTTTAACGGCTCGCGGTGAATCGGCTCAAATTCTACCTCATCGAGTTCAAGCTGTTTTTCCAAGCTGTTCTGCAGCGGGCTCCATGGGTCAATGGCCGGTTTCCACAGGTACTGGCTGACAACGAGAAGCTGTTTCGCCCTTGTAGCTGCCACGTAGAGCAGTCGGTCTTCCTCGGCCAGGATGTACGTTCGCTCTTTTAGCGCCTTTTCCACCCAGCCGACTGGCTGAGCAACCATCTCTTGCGTGTACGAATCTTTAGGCCGCTTAATCGTGAAAAATCCCACTGCCGTGTCGGTGCTGCGATCCACGTGTTCTTCCGCGTCATGGTCGTTGTCTCCACAAGGGCAGGCCAAAAACACGACGGGTGCTTCCAGTCCTTTTGCTTTATGCAAGTTCATGATGCGGACCGCCCCGCCAGACCCGGCGAACAAGCTGGTACTCTCCAATCCATCTGACTGCCTTAGTTTCCGAAAGAATGACGTTAATTCGTGCCAACTGGCCGAAACGGACACATCGGTTTGGATCAGTTCCAACAGTTTCACCAGTGTACCTGCGCGGATCGCACCTGTTTCTTTGACCGCTGCGTACGGAAGGATTCCCAAATCTTCGATGATGCGCATGAAGGCGGTCAACGCAGGAAAAGAACGTACCCATTCAAAATACTTCTGAATGCGCAGAAGCGCTCGATACACGGATCGTGCTTTCTCTGAAAGAGCCTCCTCCTCCGGCAGTGGGTACACGGCGATTCGCCCTGTCTCACCAGCATAATAATACAAAGCTTCGTCGCTTACACCGAACAACATCCCGCGGAGAACCGCAAGCAACGGAATTCGGTCTGTGCAATCATTCAGACACTCGACTAACATGTGCAGTGCATGCAGTTCTTCGTAGCCCGCACGGCTTCCGGATGTGTCGGACGGAACACCGTACTGCTCCAGCTTCTCAGCGTACAAGCCGATGAACTCTTTTCGTTTCAGCAAAATCATAAAGTCGCCTGGCTCCGCATCTCGGGTAACAGGAATACCATCTGTTCCGCCTTTTTCCTGGATCTGCAGGTTTCCCTTGCATGCCCATGCAATATACCGTGCAATCCGCTCTGCGTCATAAACTGCGATATCGGCTTTTCGATCCCGCTCCATTTTCGGAACGTTCAATGTGTAGATTCCGTGAGTCAGCCGTTTTCCTTTGGGATTCTCCTGCTGGGTAACCATCCTCACAAAGTTCGCTTGGTGGTCCGTCGTTTCAGTAGGCGGTGTGAATTTCGAAACAAAGGCATAGTTGACGAAGTCCCCGATTGCCGCTACGGAACGGAAGTTTTTTGTCAACTGCAACACATCGCCGCATGACGCGATCCGTTGCTTCACGAAGTTGTAAGTGGAAATGTCAGCACGACGAAACCGGTAGATAGACTGCTTGGGATCTCCCACGATGAGGAGTGAGCCCGGGCGAGGAAGCGCTTGACGCCAATCGGCCTGATCAGGATCTCCAGAAGTAAGCAGCAGCATCATCTCCGCCTGGATCGGATCCGTATCCTGAAATTCATCCACCAACAGCCGTGTGTATCGGCGGCCGAAATACTCCCGAACATCCCGATGCTCCCTCAGCAGCGCAGCCGTCTTCATCAGTAAATCCTGAAAATCGAGTATGCCCGATTCCATGCGTCTCATTCGGCTGTACTCTACTGCAGGCTGAACAAACCGAATCAGCTTCGGGTGGAGATATTCTCTCCAAGATTGCAGAAACGGCTGAAGAACGGTTTGTTGCCAGTCTTGGAACTGCTCCTTGAACTGTTTCCCCATCGTTTTTTCTGTCCACCGGTTTTGGGTAACGTCAAGCGAACGGTCAAACATCTTTGCCACCGCCAGTACATTCATCTTGTCCTGGAGGTTCATGTTTCGAAGAAAACGGCGCGCCTCTCGGATCACTTCCTGCAGTTTGTCCCAGCCTTTTTCAGGGGGATTTGTAGGAATAAACCGTGCGGCTTCGTCGACCATTTTTGGCAAGGACAGACGGATCAGATCGAAATCGGGTTCTTCAACATCTTGCGTAAAAATCACGACGTCCTCGTACTGTGACACCCGGTGAAAAACGGCACGCAACTCCTCAACATGAACATTGATCGCAAGCAGTTCATCGATGCCCGCAGTCTGCCCCTCATCTCGCAGCTTTTCTAAATATTCATCCCAACAGCGGTCACGAAACTCACTGGCATCTGACTCTTCCAGTTCGGTGAAATTCGGGTCCAGACCGGCTTCGATCGGGCGTTCTCGCAGTAGCCGACCGCAAAAAGCGTGAATCGTGCCGATAAAACATTGATTGATTTGCCGAAGTGCCTGCTCCAAGCGATTCCGTTCTGTCTCATCCGCTGCTCTTTTCAGCTCCTGCTCCAGTTTCAAGCGGAACCGGGCGCTTAGTTCTGATGCTGCTTTGTTTGTAAAGGTAATCGCTGCTATTTCATCGATTTCAGCTTTACCCGATTTCACCAGATTGATCATACGTCCAACCAACGATGTCGTTTTTCCTGAACCGGCACCTGCCTCCACGAGGAAAGTGGTATCCAGATCGTGCAGGATACGTTCTCGAGCCGATTGATCGTCGTACACCGCAGTATCACTCATAATCTTCCACCTCCAGCATCAGGGACAACCGCTCACCATTGGTTGGGTCGTTCCGTTTCTCTTTCATGTGTACCGCATGATTACCACAGACATCTCTGAAGTCACACCATTTGCATTTGCCAGGGTCCTGTGTGGGCGGGAATAGCCCCTGCTCCATGGCCGTGATCATCAGGGAAACCAGACGGGCTGTCGCTTCACGTCGATTTTGAGAGCGTGTCACTTCATGCCCTTGACCTTTGAAGGTCGGGAAATAATAAGAAGCTTCCACCACCTTCGCCTGCGGGTCAATGCCCGTACGTTGCAGCCACTGTTCCACAGCGATGGAGTAGATCGCGTGCTGCAGCTGCGTCCCTTTGGAAAAATACTCGTTTTCCTTGAATTTTCGTGGATTTCCCGTCTTGTAATCGATGACCTTGTATGTACTCGGCTCCAATTCATCAACGCGATCTACATATCCTTTTAGAGGCAAAACAAGTTCGTCACCCAGTTCGACCTGGAACACTCCGTCTTCGCCGTGCAAGGCAAGTTCCATGAATCTTGGTTTGGATGTCCGCTGAAGTTCGCCTTCCCAGAATATCTCCACGTCTTTGCGAATCTCGTCACTTTCCTTCAACATAACATGGACGCTGGGGGCAGGAATCTCCTGTTGGGCCTGCTGTATGGCTGTTTCTGTGATCCGCTGCAGGCGGGTATAATCATGTGCTCCCCCGTTTTCATTTGCTTCCAACAAGTATTGCTGAAAAATAGCATGCAGAAGGCTCCCCCGCTGGGCGGCATCCAGCCACTGGGACCGATCAAATTCGGCAACCTCTTTTGGCTTGATCCCCAAAACTTCCTGATAAAAATACTGAAGGGGACAACGGGCGTACAGTTCGAGTTTGCTGGCACTCGTCGTTTCCATGGCCAACGATCCGGAGGTTGCAGTAAACACACCATCGTATTCGGTCAATAGAAAGTCCTCTCTGGACGCCACAGCCCGCTCCCCGTTACCAAGATGAGGATATACGGAAATTACAGGGCTCCGGCTGTCATAGAATTGGCCATCGCTGGCGATGAGTCGTTTCATCCACGCCTCCTGCCCATCCAGTGTAATCGCACTAGGAGAAGTAACCATTCCAATTGGCAACTCAAGCTGGTTCAAAAGGTTTTCATAAGTCGCCTCGGGATTTCCCGACGAATGGCGAAATACTTGCAGCAGTTCGAACGCCGGATTCACTTCTTGGTTATCTGCCACCCGGTATGAATGGAAGCTGAGTGTGCACGTCCCACGGATCATGTTCAGACGACTTGTTCGTTCTCTCTCTTGCTGGGCCGCTTTATCCTTACTGGTGATTAAATGAGGGCTGATGCGAATTCGTTCCATATCGAGGAGAATTGGATCCTGGATATCGGCTACGGTCCAGGAGTTTTCGTCCATGCCCACAATAAAGGTGTATCGACGTCCGGACTGACCGCCATCACGCAAAGAGGAAACATGCAGCTTTCCTTCCGAAGGCATGCTATCCGTGGCAATGGTAATACCCTCTACCATTTCCCGTGCGAAATCGATCGCGGTTCTTCGTTCCATCGGCGTGTACGGTGCCCTGTCAAGTGTATGCAGCAGCTGTTTGATGCTGCTTTTCGCTTGCATGTCGTATTCATGGTATGAAGGTACCACGTCGCAAAATCGATTCATTCCATCCAAAACGTTTCTTGGTGACCAGATTTCTTTTTCCTCGGGCAGCACCTCAAATAGTCGGTCAAAGAAGTCGGCTAACAAATCTGCCGCAATAATCTGACGATCATGCTCGGTGCTTTCCTTGACCTTGCGAAGCAAGGAATACCTTTCCCTGCCCCATCCGATTCCCGATTTTTCCAGGACGCGAATGAAGCTGCAGCCGGTCACTGATTCCTCTTCCGATGGCAGGTATAGCAGTCCAAGCTTACATGCTTGCAAAATAGGATCTAGGTTGTATCCCGACTCCAACCACTCGAAATACAGGCTTGCTGCCAGGCCTGCTTTTGAGTAGGAAATGGGCAGTCCTTGAGAATACGTACATGGAATGGAAAATGGGGCAATCGCTGTATGTATCGCAGAAGCGTAGGCGGCGTAATCGGAAGCGATGATTTCAACTTCATCCCAGGATGCGTTCTGCTCAGCCATTCGCCGAAGCACTTCTCGAACTTCCGCGACAGGACCGAGTGAATGGAAGAATGACGTTTCTGTGAAAGGGAAACCAGACTCCGAGGCAGTAAATGGAACGTCGCTTTCCAAAACGTGAAGTCGGTTTCGGGTGATTGTATTCAACATGTCTTGCTCGGACTTCGAAAGTCGCAGGTGCTCATCTACTATGTAGAAAACATGCGGCAGCGGGTCTGGTTGAACGTACTGTCGCAATTCTGCATCATCCACAAGCTTATTTTTAATCATGTAGGACTCGTACTGGGATAAAAGTTTCTGGACATATATTCCTTTTTCAGGGTTTTCGAACTCACGGTGATCCAACTCAGCAGAACCGATTTTCGCGTGCCGCAACTCGCTGATAGCGGAACAAAAACAGTGAACCACCCCTGGAGTTAACAAGGAAACCGGAATATAGGAGTTCGTGTCTGAAGCCAGCTCCCTCATGAGCCATTGCACGATCCAATAGATTTCTTCCGGAGACGTATACGTCAACCCTTTTTCCACAAGTGTTAGTTGGGCGTGCTGGAGAGCCAATGACCGAGGTGATTGGACCGAAACATTTAGAACGCTACCGTGGGTCCGGCTAAGTTGTTCCAGCCACTGGTGACCTTGCGAAAAGTTGCTGGTCAACAACACCTTTTTGTGAAAGGGATTTCCGGTAAGCATCTCGTGCAATCGTTTTATCCGTTGACTGGACATCGTTAGAACCTCCTCAGCCATTTTCTATACAGTAGCACACCGCTTTGACAGCAAGCTGTCAGTGAACTTATGTTCTTATTGATACACCGCCTGCCAACGGTTCAGCCTTTCTTTCATTCGTTCGCGGTAAGTCAGCGGCGCCAAAATTTCTGCATCAGGGCCGTATTGGCTCAGCCACCCCAAGAACTCGCGGTCGTGATTAAGAGTCACTTCAAACACCAGGCTGCCATCCGGCAAATCCTTCAGTTTAGGCTTGACGAACAACTCCTCTTCCTTGATGTAACGGGCAACATTGGAGCTGAACCTGACTTTAAAGGTGATGTTCTGTTCGCCTCGATCAATCGACCATGTATGTTTCAGGTACGATTTAAGGTTAAAATCACCCTTCGAAAAAGTTTCGTTCAAAATGCGAACATCCCGAAAACGGCTAATTCGGAACGTACGAATTTCTTGGGCTACATGGCAAAAGCCTATGAGATAAAACCTCTGTTCACGGGGAACGAGGTAGTATGGGTCGATCTTGCGCTGGGACAGCGTGTTTCGGCTTTGACTGTAATACGTTGCCTCGATGGTGTTTAGCTGCAGAGTAGCTTGGATAATTGGAAATAAAAAATTGGACGAATGTTCCCGAAAAGCTGGGGTACCCATTTGAATGATGTCGGTGATTTCTTGTACTAATTCCCTGCGTTTCGTTTTCTCCTTTTGATTCGCTGCCATCACTTTTTCATAAGCGCTATCAAACCCTGGCGGCAGCAACGATTGAATATGTTCCAGAATGGAAGGCAGTACAGAAAACGCCAACGCCTCCTCTTCCGTCCAGTTGAGAGGATAGAGTGAAAAATTTCCTATGAACGTGTAGCCCTTGCCATGCCCTTGGTTCGTAATCGGTATATTCATGGCACTAAGTGCCTCCAAGTCACGGTAGATTGTTCGTTCTGTCGTTTCACAACGTTCGGCGAGCTCACGGGCCAGAATGCCGGGTTTTCCTTGAATCAGCGTGATGATGCGCATGAGACGAATAAGACGGTCTAACACATTTTCACCTCTGCCTTGAAACATTGTTTCTTAGTACATTCGTCCCATGTGAAATAGTTCCTGCCTATTGCAATGAAGAAGGAACATGACAACTTGTCGCTGCCATGTTCCCTCTTACTGTGGTTATTTCTTTTTCCGCTTCATTTGGCGGTATTTCTGCTCATGGAGCGCTTTTCGGGATGCGCTTGTGGGAGTTAACTGTTCAAGCTGGTTGTAAAGCATTTCAGATTCCTCGCGGAGTTCAAGATCATTGCATTGAATTGCCATCTGCAGCATTTTATCCGCTTGCTGCTTCAGCATCCCCTTTGCGTGATCCAAATTGCCTGTGTCGAACAACAGCATGGCTTCCTCAATTGCTTTGGCCGATTCGGTAATCTGCACCTGTTTCTCGACTTTCATGTTGGCTGGCTGGTTAATCAAGTTGATGTCATTCGTAAAATGGAGTTTTACATCAGATTTGATTTGACAGAGATTCGCCCCTTGTGTAACATCGACAAACTGCCATTCGACCTCGAGCACTGGATGTTCTCCAGGGGAATGCGGATAAAAGGCCATCTCAAGCAGGATCGACTTTTCCTCTTGATCAAACACATCACCAAGGGAGATCGTTATTTCTCCATCCGCATCTGTTGCTTTGTATCCATATATGTTGGTGATTATTGCGGTTTCTGATGGCTTCAATTTGAGCTGCACGTTTTGTGCAACAACGGACAAAAGCCCGCTTAACTCTTTGTTAAAAATAGACGGGATATCATCCGGTTTCTGAATGTAATAGAAGTTGCCGCCTCCATTGTCAGCAATGGTTTCCATCAGTTCTTCGTCAAACCCATCTCCAACACCCATGGTAGAGATCCCGATGCCTGCACTTTGGAACTCCCGTGCTATCGCACCCAGTTTTGCCTGGTCAGTGATCCCTTCGTTGGCATGGCCGTCTGAAAGCACGATCACCCGCTGCACAACGCCGTCTTTTTTGTTCTGCATCACGTGTTGAATGCCTTGCAACATGCCTCCGCTCAAGTTTGTCGAACCTCCGGCTTGGATCTGTTCGACATGCTGTTTCATGGCATCTTTATGGATAACTGCCTGTGGAGGAAATACTGTGGTCACCTCGTTGTCAAACGCGACGAGGCTGAGAGTGTCTTGGGCGCTCATTTGGGTAATGACGAATTGGCAGGCTTTCTTGCTGAACTGAAGCGGATCCCCGCTCATCGACCCGCTTCGGTCCAGCACGAGGGACAAGTTGATCGGCGCCCGATTCACTTGCACACCGGCTATTCCTTTGCACTCCAACAGCAAAAATACCTTCTCCGCCCCGCCCGTCGGTATATACGGCCGGTTCCACTCATGGTTTACTTGAATCGGCATTTTCATGAAACCCTCTCCTCTAACTCATTATTAAGGAGAGTGTAACATCAGTTGTTGACATCAGTATGTCAGCGAACGTACGTTTTCATTCATCTTGAAACTTATGTACAAGTTAACCAAAATATTTTCTAAAATCTTCTCGAAATTTATGCGCTAGCCTTGGGTGAGTCAAATGACCCTCTGAACGAATACATATCTCTTGAAGTGCTTCCTTCGAATGATTGCCTATTGAGTAAATTCGTACATCGGGGAAAATTCCAATTACTTTTAACAAAATTTCCTTTCCCCACTCTTTCTCTTGTTTAGTAGGAGGACGATTTTCAATCTTGCCTGAGTTTAGCTTATAAGGATGAAGCGGCATCACATTCCAAAAAAGTGGAGGTCTTTTCAGTTTCTTTACCTCTCCCCAAATAATATTAGCTGAATGTTCATACTGGTTACCGTTTATCAAGTAACTTGACTTAAAAATTTGTTGTGTAGAGATACCTTGATTAATCATTCGTTCTGAAGTAAATGGAATCCCCGTGAGATAACAACCTTTTATTCCGGGTGCCTCACCGATGAAAAGAAAGTCCGGTTTGAGCGAATACATTTCTTTAAAGTATGTAAATAAGTTAGCACATTTGTTCGGATCCTCTGCATAGAAGTTATTTACGTTGGGTAGATCTATTTTATTTACTAAGAGTGAAATCAGATTTCTTACTTTTGAGTTAAAAGCTTCATCTTCAATATCGCTCTGCTGCAACATTAAATCTTTGATGTGTTCTCCTTTTTTATGTGTGTTCAATGATAATACCTCCCACCATTATTTATCGAATATTAAGTCTATTTACCACATGATAATTTTTAGATACATTTATTATATCATTATCCCACTCCTTAGCATGTGTCTCCCTCCGAAGATTAACTTGGCCGTTAATTACGAAGGGGATATATTCGCTAAGGGTGGGTCATTTTCTTTCCGGCGAACCTGGGTCAATTATATCCCGGCGGTGAGAACAGGAAATAGCATTATACGTACTTTTAAGTAAAACAGGTCCGATTACGACACTACGATAAAGTTTATACCGGAAGATTATCGATTACTGGTGAAGCGGTTAAATAACGACTTTAATTCTTCTTTATATATGTCAGAGATTCCTAATATTGCTGAACCTAAGTGTTCCCACTTAAATTCTTTATCTGGACAGCGCCAGTAAGATTCATCCAATCCTGAAATTGTTGAACGTCTTGCACGTCTGGATGGTCTTTGAGTATTTCCCTTCCTCGAACAGGCAAGTTATAAAGTGGCTCATAATTCATAATCACCCTGTGAAGTGTTCTACAAATGATTTTTGTATCCACAAGTAGTAATCTACGAACAGCCAAAATAGCTAATTTTATTTACTAAGCAACAACAGTGTCAACGCCGACTTTATTTTGACCCACCATCGCCGGTTTAGAACTGACCCACCCGGCGATTTTTAAAATACCAGTGGTGACAGGCACTCTAAAACCGCGAAGTAAATACGGTCCGTTCCCAATCGCTTACGTGCCGGGAGTATTTATCCCATTCCGTTCTTTTGATCTTGATGAATTCCTCCCAGATGGAGCGCCCGATGGTTTCCGCCAGGATGGTATCCTCTGCTAGATAGTCGATCGCTTGGCTCAGGCTTCTGGGCACCCAGCCAATGCCCCGTTCCTTTAGCTACTGCTCGCTCAATATGCTGACATCGAAATCGGCAGGCTCGACAACAGATTGAACGATTCTACTGTGAGGTAGGAAATTAACCACGAAAATGTGGTGGCTCAAAAATATCTGACATACGTAGCCGAACGAATGCTCTGCCCAGCTGGATACTCAGTCTCCGTTGAAAAACCATGCGGAGTTATTAACGTAGCCATTTGAATGATCCACCTTCGTACAGAGCAAATATGTTAAACTTTTTTCTTTATACTAGCTCAGTGTGTGACAAAACCTGTCAGCAAACAAATGTTCTGACAGGTTTTGTCTATTCCTTTTTAATGAAATTGAAATGATCCCAAAATTTCATCCTCCATGTTTACCTTCTTGCTGGAGACGATCACATTGGTTGCGAGGACTTGCTTTTCCTGGAGAATTTTATGGACAATTTCCTCGACCGTCCCTTGGGACGTCATCTTACCATGATCGGTGACGATAGGATAATAAACAAAAACAGGTTTGTCCTGCCCAATCCGATACACGCGATCCGTCGCCTGATTTTCCACAGCCGGATTCCACCAGCGAGTATAGTGGATCACATGGTTGGCAGACGTGATCGTGAGTCCGGTGCCCGCCGCTTTCGGGGAAAGGATCATGACGTCAAATCCCGGTTTTTTGTTAAACGCATCGACAGCTTCCTGTCTTTTGTTGGTCATCCCGTTAATGATCATCGGGTTTACGTCAAAATGTTCACGAATCACTTTCTTCAAGATTTCCTGCATCTTCAAATACTCCGTGAACACCAGGACCTTTTCATCCTTTTGCTGGATGGTTTTGATAATATGCAAGGTTTCCTGAAGCTTGGGTATCTCTTTGACTGCCAAATGAAGATAATTTTCATTGATCAATCCTGGATGGGAGGAAAGTGCCTTCAGGTTTTGTATCGCCTGCAACCCATCCATAACATTTTCGCCTACGAGACCGATGATTTCCTTGTACAAGGTTTCCTGAACTCGTCCCAGAGGAACTTCTTTGATAATGATTGACTTCGCCGGGAGCTGGTCCGCCAATTCCTCCGACTTCGTCCTTCTTTTGTATACCATGGAAATACGGGCTGTCAGTTTCTCCTCGATGCCTCCAGAGAATTCTTCCTCTTCCAGCGGGGTAATAAATTCTTGCTTGTACTGGCTCAAACTGCCTAATAGCCCCGGCTGGACAAAATCCATGATCGACCACAGTTCACTCAAACTGTTTTCTACGGGTGTCCCCGTCATCGCCAGGCGAAATCTGGTTTTCATCGCCTTTATGACGCGAGAAACTGCAGTGGAAGGATTTTTGATCGCTTGTGCCTCATCACAGATCACTGCTTGCCAATTCACCTGGCCGAAAATGAGCTGATCCTTGACCAAAGTCTGATAGGTGGTAATCGTAATGCCGGTGTTTTCCAAGATTTTTGGATCTCGTACCCGTTCCGTTCCGCGGTGTATGGAAAACGAAGCCAAAAGCAGCGGCGCAAACTTGCGGATCTCTTTTTCCCAGTTGTCTAGCAACGTCTTGGGGACGACAATCAGTGTGGGTGAAAGCTGCTTCGTTTCCTGCAAATAGGACAGGAACGAAATCACCTGGACCGTTTTTCCCAACCCCATGTCGTCCGCAAGCAATCCGCCCAATTTGCGATAATGCAAGGATTTCATCCAGATGTAGCCATCCGCCTGGAATGGCTTCAATGTTGCCAAAAACTTTGCGGAGGATTCGGATCCAGAACTCCCAAATCCTGCATTTCCTGCCTTGCAGCTAGTATAGGCTGGTTAAACTCAAGCTGGTTAATATTTTCGTATATTTCTAGAATATACGGAAGCTTGTTGATGTCCACCGGCTGTGTAAGATCAACATTTGTCTGGAGCTGCTCGGTTGCTTTGGAGAATTCTTCGGCGTCACCGGGTATTTTCAGCCATTGGCCATTCCATTCAATATAATCCTCGCCATTTTCTTTCGCTGTCTGGATGAGTTTGACGATCTCGTTTGCCGCGAATGTTCCTTGCGATTCGCCGGCTTCATCGACAGCGGAAAATCCAACATCGACGTGAAACCATCCCCGCTCCCTCTCTTTTGCGTAGACATATGGCTGGGCACGATACACTTTGATCCCTAGTGACTTCACCCGTTCACTGAAGAAAGACAGATCCAGCCCTTCGATCTCGGGCAGGAATGCCTCAGGGTTCTCGGCAAACCTCGGTATATCCGCTCCCTGAATCAGGGGGATCTGATCGATTGTTTTTGCCTGTTCGTGAATCTCGGGAGCCACAAAGATTTTTTGATGATTGGGGCCGGTGGCGTACACGCTCAAGGTTTCTCCCATTTTGTCCAAAACTTCTTGGGGGACATCATGGGCCGTTTGATAAGACGGCTTGAGCGTGATTACTGTTTGGTCGTAATCCACCTGAACGTCCAGCTTGTCGATGAACAGATACTCCTGTTCTTCCAGATAATCGTCCATAGGGATTTGCATTTCTCTCGCCTTTGTCCTGATTTGGGCCACATAGGTAAAAATATGATCCTTGTCTTTCGGGTCAGGACTTTTTTTCAGCATCTGCTCAAACAGGTACTGTTCCTCGTCAAGCAACAGGACGGTCTGGTCAGGCAAGGTGATCCACGGCCCGGTCTGTTTTGACGTTCTCTCGATGTTCCGCCATTTCCCCGTGTTTTTTTCCAGAACAAACTGGAAACGGGAGCTGCCTACTGCGCCCTCATGGCCTAGTTTGCATTGCACCTTTGCCGGATCTGGTATCCCGAGAAGTGACTTGACCTCTGAAGGCAGCTCCCGGAATCTTTGATAAGGCAATACATATGATTCTCCCGCTTCCTCAAGGTACTCATCGTACCACAGGGCTTCTATTACCTCTAATAGGTCAATCTGTTCCTGCTGCTTGATCTCCAGGATGGAGAGTTTCAGCGGTAGTTTCTCCACCTGCTCCTTGCGATCGCGGTATAGACGAATCCGAAGCCCTTTTTCAACTTTTTGGATATCCGCACGAATCTGGGAGGGAGTACTGTTTTCTTTTTTCGTTTTCTTCAAGAAATTGAATATACCGGACATTGCCCTCAGTCCTTACTGGATCATTCTTTTAGGTATTGACGCATTTGGATGTCAAACTTTCTTTGCCAATCCCCTCGGTGATCCAATTTGTTAATGAAAAGTTTAATTCCATGTCTCATTGAATTTGTATCTTTCAGCATGCTCTCTTTCTTTGCCGTATTCTTTGAATGTTTGAAATTAGCCAAGTGTATCTTTGAATGAATAAACTGTTGGAAACCTGCTTCATGATAAAAGTAAGCTGCCCCGATCTTCCTGAATTCGACGACCACGAAACCTTCAAAATAAATAAAGACTACGGAAGGGTCCTTCAACGATTCCACGTGATTCATGTAGTTGATAAATCGTTTCCAATACTCGATTCGCTCATTGTTTTCATCCGTTTCAAAGAACTTTTTCAGTTCATTCCCAATTAACCATCGATGTACCTGCTTGAGTGCCCTCTCTGACAGAAAGTCCCACTCTGTTTCTCGTTCACGCGGATCAAGCAAACGCCGAATGGCTTGCTCCATGATGAGGAAATGAAATTGGAGATGTTCCCTGGCCTCCAGGTAAAATTTCAGCACATGCTTATAGTCTTGTAAGGACAAGTACTCCAACCGTTCCACAATGTATGGAACACCATCTTTTTTGATGATGCGGTCATCGGACAGGCTGGCAGCAAAGAGACGTTTTATCAACTCTTCTTCGAGCAACGACTCTTCTTTAACTTTCCACTTCTTCAATACTTCCCGGGTAGAGAAAGACGCTTTCTGCAAGGAAGAAACAAGGCCATGAACAATCCCTTGTTTTTCTTCCATAGCTGGCTCAAACAAGCGTAAAAATGTTTCCTCAATCCCCATAAATCCGACTCGATCCTGATAATAGCAATCCCGTATCAAATCTTGCAAAAAGCGGTCGGTCAAATCTTGTTGAAACAAGCCCCAAGCCCGTTGTCCTACCGTACCGGAATAGCGGGTCGTCAAAATGACATTGATTTTGCTTCTTGTTTCATCCGTTTCGCTTGTAAATGGGTAATCGTACAGCAGCAACAATACTTCCATCTTTTTCAGAGATTGGGCAAAGGGAACGATCTCTGTAAAAGACAGACCGCGTATCTTCTCCAGCAACTTCGGCAAAAGAACAGCACGACGCGACAAAACTAATGATTGTTCTACGTTCTTAAAACGCGCCTCTACTTTCCTGCTCACTTCCCTCAGGAGGTCAGGTTCAAACGCGAACAAATGAAACCGCGGGTTATTTTCCATTCTCGTTCACCATCGTTTGGATCTTCTCCAATAGCTGGTCATCTTTCAATCGAAACTTGAATTCTACACGTCTGGACTTATCCGCATCAATCGTTCCGTCCGACTTGTACATCGGCATACTGAACGAACGGCCATTTGCAGTAATCACCTTGTTTAACTCATTACGATAGCGAAAATTGGGAAAAGACGGAGAGTAAATCTGTTCAACCACAGCCAATGCCCGGTTTTGGGAGAGTTTCAGGTTAAACAGGTAACCACCCTGCGTATCCGTGTGTCCTTCTACAATAATTTGCGATATTTCGTTGCGAAACTGATCGGAAAGTAAAATACCAATATATTTCGGAATAAATTTCTCCAGGTATTGTTTTCCCGTCGGCGAAATTTCACTGCTGTTAGTCGCAAAAAATACTCCCCCGGAAAAACGAATGGCACCAGTTTGCGGATCTACCTGCATATCGAGATCTGAGTCCTGGAATACTTTCACCAGTTCCTTGATAATTCTCGTTTTTACTCCGACAACTTCCTCAATCATCTTGTTCTTTTCATCAATGGCCTCTTCTTTTTGCTTGATAACTGCCTGTGTCTCTTCAAAGGTTTTCTGCATATTAAAGAGAGCAATCATAAGTACAAGGGCAAAGACGATTAACAAGGCTGACATCAAATCAGTATACGATACCCAAAAACTCTCTTTTTCTTCTTCGTGCGTGTAGGAAAAATATTTCTTCGCATTGCGAAATCCTCTGGCCATATGATCTCCACACCTTACGCCTGTTTCAGCATATTGCTTGCGTATTTATTCAGTTCATTCACAGACAGCTTCAAGGTCTGGATCGCATCAGGCAAATCGGAGACCCCGTCCTGAATCGCATCGACTCCACTTGCAAGATATTGAACCGATTTGGAAAGCTCCTGATCGAACTGCTTAAACGTATGTTCCAGACCGCGATGCATGTCTTCTGTAAAACGGCTCATCGATACCGCCAGCTGTTTGTTGGCATCTGACAGCACCTGACTCGTAGTTTCCCAAATCTGCTTCAATGACGCCACTCGTGAATCCATTTGCTCAATTTGCCAGCTTAAATTCTCGTTTATCTGATTGTAAGTCTCATCGATATGTTGCCTTTCCCTATGAGTAGATTCCAATGTTTTAATAAGTTCTTTCTGCAGTTCTGCAAACATGGAGCCATGCACGCTAAATTGCCGCAGCAAGGAGTTCAATTCGTCATTTGAATCGCTCGTGAGCTGGATTTGCTCAGCCATCGATTCTGCAAGTTTATATTGGGAGTCTGTAACCGACGAGATGTGCTGCAGATTTTCTTCAATCTTGTCTTGAAGCGCAGCCTGAAATTCTGAATGGGAAACGATCGACGTGACATTTTCCCTGAGCGTTTCCAAATGTTGATCGAAGTGCATATGGAACACATTCCGTTCTTCCACCATTCTTTCCAGCAACTCCGAGATTGAAGACTGGAGGGCCGTATTCTTTTCGGTTGTCTGATTCATTTCCCAAAGTGTTTCTTGCAACGTATTTTGATAGGTAATAATTTGATCCGTATACAAGTGAATCTGCTCTGTCAGGACCGTTGTTTTTTCAACCATTTCGGACTGTCTTTTTGCAGATTGTTGCATCGATTCCACCAAGGCGCTCATTTCACCATGAACTTTCTGCTGCCATTCGATGGTAGTCTGGAGGGCCTCCCCTAATCCTTTCATGTGTTCTCCGGTAATCTCACTTAACGAATGAACAAATTGGTCTACCATCTGATTAATTCCTTCCATTTGTGTTGAACTAGTCTTTTGGATCATCTCCTGCATCATATTTTGAGTCTGTTCCATGTGCGGTAGAACCGCTTTTTGCAGTGCATCAGAAAAGCCGGAAATCATGTTTGGGATCATGATCTCGGTAAGGAAATCCTGAAAGTCGTGCATCTGCTTTTCCTGGTTTTGAAACATTTGATAGAGTACGGTGCTTTCTTCCTGGGTCGGGAATGCTGTATCCATCGATTGTCGAATCTCTGAAAAGCTGATGGAAAGGCGTGGGTACAACCAATATTTATCTGCGATTTGCCAAGCTAGAGACAGCAAGATTCCGATGATAGATGAAACGAATTTTACCTTCATCCCACTTAACAAAGTTCCGATGCCACTTTTCAGCGTAGTTGCATCCCCAGTGGGGTCAAGACCTGATACGCCCATCGATATCCCTAGAAAGGTCCCAATAATACCCAAAGCGAGAAAGATTCCAGGTACAATTTCTGCCAACTTCCGCTTTCCGAATTTCTGGACAAAAGAATCTTCCAGAAAAAAATCGTATACATCGGGTGTAAATGTGATTCCTGACTGCTGGTTGTGCATATACTTTTGGTAAAAGTTGTCCCAGGCTGGGTTTACACAATTCCTCAGGTAATCTGTGTTCGCGTTTGTATCGATCCAATCCTTGAAGCGGTTGAACTTTGATTGGGTGTCTTCTTCTTCACTTATTTCTGCCAGCACTTCTTTTATCTTCTTGGTATCTTGATCAACTGTTTGATAGGGTTTATAGATTAGAAAGCCCAAAAATAGACAAACAGCTGACATCATCAACATATAACCATACTGAAATAAGTCTGATGAAAACGCTACCGATAACAATTTCGTTGCCTCCCAACGGTGTCATCCAGATTTAAAAAACAGTTACTGCTTGTTTGCCAAGTTGTTCCCAGCTTTTTATAAAAGGTTCCTTCGCCACTTTCTTGTAGCCCTCTTTTCCCATTGGATCGTTGATATAGACAGAATCGACATCAAAGCCAACAAGCAGGACGGCATGTTGCTTAAACGTCACCCGAATCGTCCGATTGTCTGCCGTTTTCCATTCAAGCCATTGCTTTGTGGGCTGAAAGTCACTGGTTGTCCATACAATTACGGGCCGATTGTTTTGTACTTCCTGCAGGATTGTTGAAAAATCCAATCCGGTTACATTTTTCGCTCGCTTGGGATATACTTCGTTAATGAGATGGACGATCGGTTGATGATACACGGCATAACCTAGATGTTTCCCAGTAATATCGCCCACAAATCCCTTTTCCGGATTCCCCCACGAAAGTATTCTCCCAGTTGCATCCACTTTGAGCGGAGTGGTGTCTTTTTTTACACGTTTCGCCAGTTCAAGTTTGCTCACCGGATTCCCCAAGAAGCGAAGAAGCATGGCAACACTTGTTACCTCACATCCGTTTATTAACTCCGGATATTGTTTTATGTGTGGCACGTTTTCAATGATGTAACGTAAACTTGTTACGCTTAATCGATCAGAGAGATGGATCCGTTGTCTAACTTGTATCTTTTCCCTTTCAAGTGGAGGTTCGATTACTATGGAAGGGTTACGAGTCTCGTACTGTATTTGTTTGGGTGATTTCATTTCAGAAAAAATGATTAAAGATATCATAAAAATCGCACAAGAGATATGTATCACCAAAGCACTGTTTGGCTTAGTAAGCCAAGTCATTGTATGAACCCCCGATAACTCTTTCCACTAATTAAAAAATTCTAAAACGTCGTTAAAATATAAAATTTTTTAGTACATATTTACTATAGCAAACGAATCAGTATTTTTCTATTTACTCAAGAAATAAATCCCTTTTGGCCTAATCGAGATTTATCAAATGAAAATAGAATGTCTAAAGAAAGACAGACCTGCCAGCAACAAACGTAATGCTTGACCATTGTGACCGGAACAAGCTGAAGCTTATGTACGAACATATAGTGTTTGCAATGGTGGAGGGGGAAGATTTTCCTACGTGTTGGGACTTATTTTACCGCAGAAAATGAGAAGTATGGTAGAACCGCAGCAGTTCTCTTCGATATACTGGACAATCTGTTGAACGTAAAGGGGGTGAGGGAGTACATGATTGAAGGACTTGTTAATCCTCTAACTAACTTCCCATTGCGTATTGATTACTTTGCTGAAAGTATTCCTTTAACAGTAGAATATCACGGAGAGCAACATTTCAAAAACGTAGATTGGTTTCGTCATCCTGACAGAAAGACGAAATGGTCTTTAAAAGGACAAAAGGCAAGGGACAAAATCAAGGCTGACTTCCTAAAAAAGAGAGGGATCCCATTGGTAGTCTTTTCATACAAGGATAATATTTGTACAGAGGCTATTGTCTCGAAACTTCAGAAATATATACAACTTTGAAGAGAGAGCCCCCTGCCTTTCTCCCGAAGTCGATGTATCGATTGATAGGAAAAAAGTGAAGGAGAGGCCGTAATAGCCTCTCCTTCACTTTTTTCGATCACTAATTGTCTAAACTTATGATAACCTGTGCGTACAAAAAGTCGTTTATGATCATCTTTACGACAATTTCATCTCCAAATAAATAACTCGTGTAACTATATTTAGTTGCCTGCACATCTACCCATTCCAAAAGTGCTAAACGAGTGTTTATTTTTTGTTCTGGATCATGAACAGAAGCCACACTCTTCGGGTCGGAGACTATGGTAGACCCTTTCGACATTTCTTAATTGGCGACAAACACCTATCCCCCTCACTTCATGGTGACCGGGGCAAATGCTTTTATTGAATGAGAATCTGTAACATACAATCGGAAATCCGGACCAACGTAGGCATCGTACACTGGCCCACGATTTGTAAAGGCAATTCCTCCAACCTTTTTCCCTAGCTTGGTATATACCTGCAACCGAATATTCCACATGGTATGAAACCAATCTCCCTTGGACTGATACCATTCTTCCGTAAAGAGCAGGCTGTTGCCAAAGCTTTTCGCAATGGGGCCTGTGGGGACCTTGCTACCCGGAGCACGATAATAGGGGATGGAGGCCAGTATTTTTCCTGATGCTCGATCCATGTAATACACACCGTAATCCGAATCCGCATAGACAATCTTTCCGTTTAACGATACACCGCGAATGGTAAAAGAAGGCAGATTTATGTTTGTACTCCATAATAGTGCGCCATTTCGGTCCAACGAAAGAACTTTCCTTGTTATCGCATGTCCTTGGTGATCCGGTTCTATTTCGCTAATATAAATTCTCCCTTCCGGATCAATACCTTCGGGTTCCAAACTTCCGTTTTCGTGGAAACGCCAAAGGAGTTCTCCGCTATCCAAACGAAAGGCGAAACATCCAGAGCTGTTTTCTACGATGATTCGATCTTTCTGTACGATGGGAAAGTCAGTGTTCACATGCTGATTGATTGCCCAATAGGCTTGGCCTGTTCTTGTTGACAGCATCATGAACCGATACATGTCCTCTGAGCAGACCCCATAACCACTACAGTCGGTCCAGGTAACCAGACGTTCTCCATCCAGTATGATCGGACGATGATAGGCAACATTCGGGTTGTCCGAGCGTAACTCCCATAATTTTCGTCCGGTCACATCAAGCGCCAGTAACCGATTGTCCACCGGAATATAAATACGGTTTTGCTGATCAAGTTCGAACACGTTGTATGGGGTGATGATGATGCCATAAGGTTCTAAAGAGAAGCTCTTTGCGATCTTTCCGTCAGACTTTCTGATGACAAGTATGCTATCTTGCCGGTAATCTTTCGTTGGAGTGAAGGCGAGAGCAACCACGTATGACTGGTTTAGACGGTATTCATAAATATAGACGTCGCTCCGCTTCCAAAGTATCTTCCCACTGGCATTTCGCAAGCCAATCTCAATGAAGTGTCCATCCGTATTCGCCAGGCCATACAAGACACTCCCATCCATTCGCGCCTCCAGTATCTGGGGTGTAGCGGCATAAGGGCTCGTTCCTGTTGAGAAGCTCCAAACCTGCTTGTAGTTGTCGAAAGATTTTACATTCGTATCTGCTGAAGACTGTCCCGGTATCCCTATCACGAACATCATCAGTAAAAGCAGGGTTACGCCCACTCTGTGAAAAATCCCGTACATACTCAACCCCCTATAAAAAATGTACGATACAGAAAATTTAACATTAGACTGCTAGCCATTCAAGAACGGATTTATTGCCCCTTCAGTATTCTTGATAAGCTACAGGCAGCCCTCAAGATGGTAGTCTTACGAGGGATTTCGGGCTACTCATTACTTCCGTACCCGTAGAATTTCCGGAGGTAGTCATCGAAGACAGCTGCTGTGACGATAGAAGTACGGAGTGGCCTAGATATGTCTCCAAAATATTCAATCGCCACGTCCGGCATGAATCGAATGGTATAGTGCCCCCCAATATCCCCCGAAAAACTCCATTTGAATCCAATCCACAGTAGTTTGCTTATCCATGACTCACCTCTACCAATAACGCTTGGAACTGTTCGTTCTTTTTCATCCCTAGACTTACGTACGGCAGCCATTTCAACCGATATGTACCGGTCAAATGAATCGTTTCTTCTCTCCCCGAAGTCGTCCCCTTTGATGCTTGCTCTTTCCAGGAGCAATGCCCAGTAATCAACCTGCCATCGTGAATATGAAACTCTTTATCCACCGGGTTGTGTGTTCTCGAGGGTTGCCAGTGTACCCGATCATTAGTCAGAAGTAGCGCGTACCCTTTAACATCGGGTCTCTTTCTGACCACTCTTTCCATTTTTCCAAGGTCGCTTAAAAAGTCGTACCGTGAAATGTCGTAGGCCAACTGATTCTTCAGATGGATATTTTTTCTTTACCCAGTTCATAATTCACTCGTACGGTATAGCCAATGTCACTCAAATGAGTGGCAAGTTTATCTCGTAAATCGACCTGTGACAGAGGAATTTCTCCTCTTTGAGAGAAGGTATCAAACCATGTTTTTGCCTCGTCAGTACCCGTTTGTATGTTATTCATGATAATTACGTCATCTTCTATTGTCTTCTTCACAGAAAAAATGGAAGATCGAGCCTCAGTCGCCTCTTGTTGAACGCCTTGAACAGTGAGTAAGAGATATCGAATGATCACATCTTGCTCCGGATTCATCTGCTCCATATGAATCCGGATCCGCTTACTTAGCTGCAGGAGGTTATCGTTGACTTTAAACCTGGTAAGGATTTTCTCCATCGCCGACTGAAATGACTTTTGGAACGGATGCCCTTTTAGTTTTATGGGGCTTGCGAGCATCGGATATAAAGAAATGGCGAAGTATTCTTCCGCAGCCAGCTGTCCTGGTGTCTGGATGAAGTTATCTACGAGAAAATAGCCTTTGTTTCCTTCCAGCATGATTTGAATCCCACATTCATCGAGGTGTCTAATGTCCCGGTAAATGCTTCTCACTGACGTTCCTGCCAACTTGGCAAGTTCCGGTGCGGTGATACCTGGCCTCTGCTGGATCGTGGTAAGTATGAAAAAGAGACGTTGTACCTTCTCCAAGTCATTCACTCCAAAAAACGACAAATTTCTACTTTTCATTTTTCTTGAAGAATGGCAAAAATCCTGTTCGTTTTTTCAGCCCCGTTTACACAACCTGAGCCCGGTACAATACCGAGCTCAGGCCGCTTAAAATGATAGGACTTGTTAAAGTTTGTCTACTTGACAGGGGTAAGACCAGTCCCGTGTTGGCAGAAATGATGTACAAAGTCCTCTTCAGAACAAGCTAAGCTGCTCATGTTCACTAAGTCGTAATAAAGCAAACGGATCATGATCACGGAAGTAGGCTTGCCTAATCTCACGCTCTTTGGTCATGATTAGAACGTCGCCGCTTGTGGACTCACGCAAGCGACAGCTGTACACAATGGGGAAATAATCTCGGATAAATTTCCCTTCTGCATGCGCTGTCAGGGCGATCAACTGGAATCCCAGCTGGTCAGCAATGAAGAAGACCGGGTCGAGGACATGCTCGCTTGATGCCTTCCCAAAAGGATTATCGACAATAACTGTCCGATATCGCTTACCGTTCTGGGCAATGTGTTGGCGTTTTTCTGCGAGGTAGTTAAGAAGCCCCAAGAATAGAGTCATATTCTTGCTCCATTTTTCCCCACCGGACCACTTGTTCGATTCCTCCCAGGAGGAGAGTGCTCCGCTTACTTTCCCATCCTTGCTCACCTTGCGACACTTCACTCGAATGCTATCATTTCCCATGACGATGCCTAATAACGATTTGGACTGAAGCGAGGTGTAAATAAACTTCTTGATCTTTCCGAGGTCATCTTTCCCCTCTGGATCCTTAAATTCATCCCCATCCAAACGATGAAGCATCCAATCGACATGCTGGCGGAGAAGTTGTTTGCCTACCTCCTCTTTCCATTCAGGCACATGGAAGTTGTATACCTCTTTCCAACCGCTTTCTATTTTTACACTTGTCTTCTTTGGAATCATTTTCAGCTCAATGGCGATTCGCTGCAGATGAGTATGAACGATCGTGATAAAATCCTGCAACTCTTTGTCTCGTCCCTGTAGATTATCCTCGAGCACCCGTATACTCGTCGCAATCGTCCTGCTCATGTTACTTGCCCATTCCTCTACTTCAGCAAAGTCCTGTTTGTTCGCAATTCCGGCAATCGCTGTATCGCGTAATTTAATATTTTTGAAGCTTTCGCAGAAACGTTTGAATCGGTCTTTTTCAGCCGTTACTCTCTTGAATTCTCTTTCTGCTTGGAGGTGTTTTTCTTCCAGTTTCCTCAATCTATTCTGTGCGATCTCCATTCGCTGATAGGAGAAAGCGAGCAAATCTTCCTCTAGTAAAGGAACGTCCTGTACCTCAGACGCCAGAAACGAATAGCTTTCGTTCTTGATCTCAAGCTTATGGATGACTTCAGCCAGTTCCCTCGCCGCATGACGTGCCAGCTTTTCTTGCTCACGCAGGTAGTTTGTTCTGGACCGAGCAGCCTTCTCCTCTTGCTCCAGCAGTGTCCGAACATCTTCGAGATGTCCTTCAAACTCGTCGATTACTTCTTCAGGAAAAGCCTCCACAAAATTCTCTTTCATCAGGGCAAGACGACTGCTTTCACTCGCCGCTTCACTGTTTAGCTTTTCCACCATGTCTCTTTGTGCCGACACTTCTTTTTTGAGGAGCAGCAATTTCTCGACCAAACGCTGCAATTGCGCATCCCCATCCAAAGGAAAACGCGCTTCCTGATCAAGTGGTTGATTTGCCTTGGCTTGAACCAGTCCCATTGCGTTGTCGCTATCACTGATCTCCTTGCGAAAACGCTCAATTTGCCTTTCCAATTCCGCTCTGCTTGCTTGCTGTTCCCGTAATAGTCCCTCAAGCACCTCAAGCTCTGCTCGTAATCTCTCGAGGGAAAAGCGTGGGGGAAGCGGCGTATACTTTTGCACCTGCTGATAGAGCCAATCCCCGTGAAGTTTTGCCAGCTCTCCCTTCTTTTCCTCCAGCTCACTGCGGAGTTCCTCTTCTTGATCCTCTAGTGTACGGAGAGTTCTGACGAGTCCAGCATGGTTTCGCTGACGCAATTCAATTTCGCTTGCGAGCACGTCTCCTGCTTTCTTTGATTCCTCCCATTCCTTCTTCTGTTGCACGTATTCTTTTGCTTCCTGCAAGCGATAGCCCAGAAGCTGCTCCCGGCCGATTTCGTTTGACAATTTATCCTTATAGGAAGCCCATTCCTGTTCATACTTTTTGACTTGCTCTGTAATATGGGCAATCTCTTTGTGGAGAGAGTTTTCCTTCTCCACAAGTTCATCTCGTTGTTTCTTCCATTCTCTATAGACGTCCTGCGGATATTGGGAGTAAAAGCTCTGCACCTGGTAATTCAGCTGCAGCAGATGCTGGTACTCTCTCTCCTTGTTTTTACGAAGCTGGACCACTTCCTCCGCTTTCTTCCGCACTTCGAGTTTCCAGCTTTCAAACTGATCCTGATCCAGATTATCCCGCCAATGGCTGGGTATGATTTCCCTGAATCTGTAAGGGTACTCCTCGGGTGAATCCAGCCAGGTTCTCGCTTCCTGAACACTCACAACAAATACGGGATTGCGCAGTTGGTCTGCATGTTTTTTCACCCGTTGTACCACCTGATCAATTTCCGCTTCGGTCGTAATGAGCAATGCTGCCCAATAGGGAAAGCGACCGTACAGGATATCCAAGGAAATCTCTTTTTGCCGCACAATTTCCTGGATAAATTGTGTGCCTGTTTCAAGATAGTGAAAAGCATCTTTCCATCTGGCGACAAGCAAGGCCAGTTCAGGATCAGCCAGGAAAAAAGAGCTCTCCAGATAATCATCGCTCAGCCTCGTTGCCATTCGTTCCTGCTGCAATGCCTCTTCCTTCTCCCGCTCCAGAAGAGCCACCTTGTCTGCCAGCATTTGTTTCACTGTCTCTTGCTTGGTATACAGCGAATCGAGGTAGCCCAGGCGTGGAAAATGAAGCTTCACTTCTGCAAGCACTGTCTCCTGCTGCCTCTCCGCCTCCTGGCACTTCATGTTCCATTGACTACTTTGCTCCTGCAACTCTCGTACTTCCAGACGAGCCTTCTCCAGCTTCTCTGCCAGAATTTCTTTGTGCTTGTCGCACTCGCTAATATACTGCTGATAGAGTTGTTGATTGGCCAGCGCTCTGTCGATTTCCTCTTTCCATATCGGAATACACTCTTCCACACATTCCTGAAGCGGATTGTCCAGAATTTTTTTAGCGATTCGCTCCATCTGCTCAGCTGTTTGCTCAAGTCGATTTTGAACAGCCGCTTGTGCTTGTTTTTTCTCTTCGATTTGACTTCTTTCTTGTTCGATTTCCGCTTGTTTCTTCCTCTGTTGCGAACGTAAAGCTTCCAGTTGATTCCGTAAGTAGGTCTCATCCCGCTTCAGGACTTTTTCCGCATCTTCATACAAGCCGCGAATCTCTCTTTTTGTTCGCTCCACATCATCTATGATTTGGGCAATATCCTGCTCTTCATCCAACCCACAAAGCTGAGATTCTGCCAGCTCTTTTTTCTCTACTGCCTCTTGTTTTTTCAACTTGTATTTGGCATATTCCAGCGTATACTGCTGATGCTCCAACTCATCGTATTCCCGCTGTTTTTCATCCAGTTTTTCCTTTTCCCTCTGCCACTCCAACACGCAGCCCTGCAATACATTTTCTTGCACGGCAATTTCTCTCGAGGCCTTCTTACGCTTGATGATCCTCAGTGTTTCTTCTGTTTCAGTGAGTTGCTTCTCCAGTTTGTACAGTTCTTCTTGCGTGTCTTCCTGCTCTTTTTTGGCATGGTTGAAAAGTGCTTTTGTCCATTCTTTTTCCCGCTCAAACAGAGTCTTGGCTTTATCGTACTGTGCGTAGACTTGACTCAACTGCTGAATTTGGCCCTCCAACAGCTTGCTCTCTTGTATTTGCATACGGAGTTGCTTGCTTTGTTTAAATTGTTCTCGCTGCTTTTCAAAGATTTCTGCAAAAGCTTCGCCGTCATTTCCATTCATCGCCTCTTCCACTGTTGGGATCAGTAACTGGGAGACGAGCTGATCTGTAGTCTTGCAGTTATCAAAAAAGATTTCTACGCCGCCCTCAGCACCGTTAATGACGGCAATATTGCGCCATTCACTGGGAATTATTTGGAAATGAGTCTCCAAATGAGCATGGTATTCTTTCATCGTTCCAAACGTATGCGCATTCATATATTGGGAGCTCATGTACGAATAATATTCCTGCATTTCTCCCTTGTCTGCCGGTCGTTTTTTTCCGCTGATCCCTTCTTTTGCAAAAGGGAGATTTTCGATCGAATGCGGACTTCCCTCTTCGTACTCATGTACATAGCGATAAGAATCCAATTCATTGTTATGGAGAAACAGCGTGACAGCAGTCAACGCATAGCGACGTGGGGAATCACTAATGATCCATTCAATCGCGATATGGGCCGGTGTCCCTGCCAGTGATAGCGTTTCCCTGATCTTCCGGCCCGCCATATCTGTATGCGGCAAAATTGCCTGTAAGGCTGTCTGAATAAATACTGTTTTGCCACCTCCATTTTCTAGCAGAATGACAGCGTTATGGCCATCAAAAAGAAACAGTTCATCATTGTACCGCTTGCTACCGCCCTCGTAGATTACATTTGTAAAGCGAATTTTGGAGATGACGGGCATCAAGCTCCCTCCTTACGTCTTTCAAGGGAGGATATCAATTCCAGGATCCCCCTGTTGTATTCTGTGTCCATATAGTAGCGCTGCACAATTGTTTTCGCTTTTTCAGTGAGAGTGATCTCTTGATTTCCCAGATCGGAAACAAGCCCTTGCTGAATCAGAAAGTTTTGTACCAGAGATAAAAAACCCAACCTGCTGTTGGTTCGTCCATCCTGTTGCTTGGATGATTCCCGAAGGTCATCAATCGCGTCCCACTTCTCCACAAGCTGGCTCCAATTGTAGTCGTATTCCGCATCCAGAGCTTGCAAGTCCTCTGGATCATGTTCTTTCAGCGCCTGGATACGCGCATCAACACTTTCCAACCAGTTGCCCATCGTGATAAAATCACGCGTCATCTCATAGGAATGATAGCTATCGTAGAACTCCCCAAATAAAACAAGAATAGCCAAATACATCATGTAGAGATCGATGTTTTTTGCTTTTGCAGAAAGGAACTCCTTTTTCAAGGTGGCATTCTTTACATGAAAGGGAGAGGTAACCGCGATCGGTACAAGGTACAGCTTATCCCCTGCGGGAATAACCGTACAATCAACCTCTTGGGCAAACTGATCAACCAGACCTCTAATCATGTCATTCGCTATATACTGCCGCATACTTTCGGTATCTGCCTGACCGTCCCGGCTAAGTTGACTGTAGAGCCGGAAAGCAGCCAGCACTTGCTCGTTATCATACATCGTCGCTGCCCTCCCTCACAAAGATCATATTTTGGATTTCATAACGTTCCGTCAATCGCAATAGATTCGGCATCTCTGTCACTCTTATGAATTCATCAGTCTTAAGGAGTGCCAGGACTTCTTTGAGCAAGTGATTTTCCTCTTCCCCCTGAGATTTTTGAAGAGGAGATCGCTGATGCAATAGCAGCCAGAAATCATAGAATGAGCGATGTTGCAGCCATTGCTCATTGCCGTTCTCCCGGAGATACGCAGCGACCTCGGCGAGAGTAATCTCTCTCTTGTCCCCCATTATCGCTAGTATGCGTTTCATTAATTTTCCAAAATTTGTCTGTTGAACCACGTAATGCGCCTGATCCTGTTCGTTTGTGACATCCTCGAAATCCTCTTGTTCTTCCTCTTCTTGTGCGACGCCCACCCGCTGTTTTTCAAACACGGCCAAGGGTGACCAGCTGGAGGATTGCTCGAGCATCAGAAAAGGTTCCAACAATACTCTTGTCGCCCCAAGCGGCAAGGGCGTAGAGATAAGACGGGAAACAATCTCCTGATCAAAGTTAAAGGATTGCAGCGCTACATGATATAAAGACTCCTGAGCCGCCTGCAGAGCTGTTGTTTTTAGAGCAATGCTGTCCTTTAACAGATGGGTATGGGCAAAATGCACCTCTCCCAATTCACGATCAATCCGCAAAATATACTCGTATGCTCTCTGTTCCTTGCCGTCCTTTCGTTCGTATAAAAGACGCTCCTTGGTTTCATCTACAAACGCCTGCAGCTCCGTAAATTCCTCATGCTCTCTTGACAGGCGCAAATGAATGTCCTCAATCACTTGCTTGTACCGCAGATAGGTTTCTTCTGATACGATGCTTCGCTGCACCTCATGCTTTATTCGTATGATGCGTTCCTGGAGCGTCTCAACATCCACGCGCATCTCACTGATCTGACGGAGCGCCCCAACGAACTCTCCTTTTTCCAATTGTTTACGCAGTAGCAGTTGATTGATGGATAAATGAAATTCCCTGAAAAACTCTTTTGTGGCAAAAACGAGTTCCAGTCCGTGTTCATCCAGGGAGTAATATTGTTTGTTGGATGCAATATCTCCCCGTTCTGCTTTCAGGATGGAGAACTCCACTTTATCCATTTGACGTGTCTCCCAGTTATAGAATGTCCGGGAGTTACGCTTGCCGCTCGGGGGACGAAATGCCTCAATAATCGTTCTAGCTACTTTCTCAAAGCCTTCAACGTCGAGGTCGATCTCGCCTTCGTTCATCTGTTGTAGATAGCTGGCCAGTTCTTGTACGCCTGTCTTTTTGTTGCGGATCAACATATTCTCAAAAAAGAAAAGAAGGGTAAGCATCCCGAGTCCAAAGTAATCAATAGGCCGATCTTGACGATCTTTTTCTCGTTTTGCCTCTAATTTATGAAGAGGATCAAACAAGGCAAGACGTTGGATTCGCTCCTTGTACCCTTCCAGCATCCCTGTAAGTCGGTCATAGTCCAACGTTCTGATCCTCCCTTTTCTTTACGTAACCAAAGGACTGTTTCATGACGTCTCGTAATATCTCTGCTTCAAGCGCTTCTTGCGGAAGGTATTTGCCTTCTCGCAGGAGATTCTGGATACGTTGTCCTTCCTCATCTGAAAAGAATGTGACGAAACGCCTTACAGCTTCCTCCCTGACGATTTGTGTCTCTTTACCTGTGGATGGGTTTTGTTTTAGTAAACCTAGGTATACGTCAACTGCTGGGACAGCCCTGTATTTCTCAAATAGCGCATGCCAGATGGCTATTCCTTCGTGGTCCAGGTCACCAAAATACTCAAAACGGCTCTGAACCTCTGGACCTAAGCCCAGTTGGTCAGGTAAGTTCTCGAGGCCGGAAACCACCTTCCAGCCCGCTCCGTAGATCAAGGTGGCATAAGGCAGAGATGGGAGGATTGGCTGAATGGCGTAGAACGTGGTCTTATTCTCTACGATCAGATGTTGGTAAACGTTCTGGCTTTCCCGGAATTGCATAACATTCATTGCTAGCATCAGCGGGTCTGGCAGTGCCGTTATTCTTAGCAGATCCCATATCCCAATCGTCTCCAGGAGCTTCCTCCCGCCTTTTTCATCTATCCACTTTTCGTCCCCAACAAGGTGAAAGGATCGTTCAGCTGCAGTCGCCTCCTCTTGTGGAACGCCATGACGAGTGAGGTAATTGTTTATGCTTTCGATGTAAGGTAGATCCTTGTTCCATCTGGTTTCGGATAACGAAAAATAAGTATCCAACTTGATCGAAGGGTGAAAACGCAATTGTGCAGCTTGTATTTCTCGCTTCAGGGATTGAGCGATGATGGATTTCCGGATGCGGTAGGTAAGAGGCAGCGGAGGATTTTTTCCATTGGTTCCGTGTTTGCTTACAGGTTTCAAGACTTGGTTATCTAGTAGCATTTGGATGGTCGTTTGAAAAGAGGTGTAGGTCATGTCGGGATCAGCCAAGGCTTCGAGCTGACCCAGGGATATTTTGCTATTTTTAAAGGTCTGAAGATGTCGAAATATCTTTTCATACATAAAATCACCCCTCCCACATTATACGAAAATGCTAGAGTGATAGGGAGGGGTGCTGTAACTTTTGAACGTTATGTGTCTGGCAAAATATAAGTGTCGAATTTGGCAATGTAAAAATGCCGATTCGATGAGAATGCCATCGTCGTCATCGGGTGATGGAGCCCTATATCGATAAGGTAGACGCATGGCTTCAGGAGGATCAGACGCGTCCACGGAAACAGCGGCATACAGCTAAGCGGATGTTTGAACGGCTCGTCGCCGAACACGGATTTATTGGCAGCGACCGTACGGTTCGGCACTACGTGGCCAAACGTCGTCAGGAACTTAATCAGCAAGATAGGAAGATCTGGACAGTTGGTTTTCGGAAACAACAAACTTTTCTTTGTGGCCGTAGTATTTTCGTTTCCTGCGAATGCGAGCCTGGATTCCCATTTCCTTCATGAGTCGATACACACGCTTTTGCTCAATGTGTATGTGGGATCTTTGGGCAAGCTGCGGATTATGCTGCCGTTTTCCCACTTGTAATAACCACTTCGTGACACGCCTGCTATCGAGCACAGCAAAGAAAGAGGATAATGTCCCGCCAATTCCTGTATGATCGTAAAAGCTTTGGTTTTCTCTTTTTGATTCTTCACATTCATTCTCTGCTCGTAATCGTTTATTTTCCTCTTCCACGCTTAATTTTTCACAGATTGAATTTCCCCTGAAGGTATTCCACTGTCTATTATAAGAGGGGCGCTTCAGGACAACTCCTAGAGACGTTCCGGAAAGATTTTGAAAAGCATAAGGACGTGTCTGGACTGATCGTTCACAGCGACCAGGGTTGCCAATACACGTACTATGCTTACCATGACATGCTGCTGAAGGTTGGCGCCCGCATTAGCATGTCCCTAGAGGCAATTGTTTAGACAATGCCTCAATGGAGAGTTTCTCCTCCTCACACATAAGAGTCGAAACTCTCTATCCTTAAGTTACACGAAGCTTGAGAGAGGCACAAAGGCGAATTGAACAGATTATATTAAACAAGCTGACGCCAGCTGAATATAGGCGCCAGCTCATGGCCTAACTAACGGCCGGGCGTTTTCTTAGTGTCTACAATATGGGGTCTTGACCACTAAGGGTGGGTCATTTTCTTTCCGGCGAACCTGGGTCAATTATATCCCGGCGGTGACAATTGCCATAATTTCATCATCTGTGGCATCAAAATACGTAGCAATATGCCACTTGGGATGATCAGGAGATGCCCTCGCTGCACAGGGTACTTGTCAATAATGACGGCTGCTTATTCGTTTTCTAGCACGACGGACAGATCTTCAGATTTGCAAAAGGGACAAAAATCTTATTCACTTGAGTCATGATCAACACCAAGATTCTCCTAACAGAATTTAACTGTCCGCTCCTTTTAAAAGTTCTTCAATTGTTGGTAGATCCGCAGGGGCCCAATGGAGAGACTTGAGCTCATTAAGGGCTACCCATCTTAGTTCTGCATGTTCACTTGCTTTGGGTTCACCATTAACGATTTGAGCGAAATAGGTAATTAATCTAACTCTAACTGTTGGGTAATCATAAACCGAGTCACTTATGAGTTCTCCAACTTCAATATCACATCCTAGTTCTTCCTTTATCTCACGAACAAGGGATTCTTGTGGCAACTCATTCTTCTCGATTTTCCCTCCAGGAAACTCCCACATACCAGGTAAAGACATATTTTGAGAGCGAAGGGCACATAATATTTTTTGATCTTCATTTACAATGACAGCTCCTACTACATCCACTTGCTTCATACAATCCTCCTTAATCATCGGACAAAGTCGAGATACAAGTCATCCGGCAAACTACTTTGCAACCTCCAGGTGATATTCATCGGCTTATCCCCAACGCTACTTACGTAGTCCAACTCGCCAACATACGTAAATGGAAGTGTCTTTCCATGCATTTGATCGAACTTGCGCACGAATAGATGAATATGCAAACCTCGTTCTTTATGATGAATATAGTCTTGTCCTCTCTCTGAAGTGTGAGACGTTTGATTTGCACTCTGCCAATGAAAATGGTTTTTGTCAATAAAATAATCGTGGTAATTTAAGTGTTCAGCTGTATTTTCGTCTTTCTTTAAAGTGACAAAGAATAAATAGTGATTATTTACGCGGCTTATGCCTTCACGCCAGGAGCCTTCTTTTGCGTTAGATTGAAACAGATATATCAGTTCATTTCTTGTGTAGTTTTGATAAAGTTGGACCTTCTGATTCCCCTTAAAGAAGGAAGTTGGATTATACGTTCTTCTAAATTCAACTATTCCATACTCTATTCTTGCTTGCAGGTACTGGTGGAATGCGGCCTGATTCCAAGTTTTTCTAAATTCCTCATCGAAAATGAAGGTATTACCCGTACATGTACCAAATGCCCATTCTTGTTTCTTATAAGGTGCAGCAAGTCGTTCCATTGCTCGAATGATGTAACTCTGGTGATGTTCGATATCTAATTCTATCCCAAATTTTGCAGATAAATATAAGATGACATCCGTTACCGATACTTGAGTAAGTTGATTCGCTAATGAAATTACCGCAAATTCGTAAGGCCACTTGATCGGAAGGGATTGTTCTAATCGTTGTACGATCTGAAGTAGATAGGGAGTATCTAATATTTTTCCATCGAAAAGATTGGTATCATTCATCTTCTTCTTTGTCTCGACCCAAGAACCGTATTTTTGGATAAAGTAATTCAGACTCGGAGCAGACGAAGAATATAGAAAATCTTCAATCTCTGGGGAATATCCCAATTCTCTGCGAAATTCTGCATACAATCCCGACAACATTTGATTGTCATCCATGCGAATTTGCTTAATTTTATCTAAAATTTTCTGTCTTGATATTTCTTCCAACTCAACATAACATCCGTCGGGAAGATTCGCAAATTCTGTTTCTACAATGACTCTCAAGGCATCTCTGTCAAATGCCTTGTGATTTGTTTGTCCAGACAGAGCAAGTGGTACAATAAATGACCGCTGATAGTTCCCAATGAAGTCCAGTATTGTTACAAACTCTTTTTCTTTTGATTTACGTAGACCACGTCCTAATTGTTGAAAAAATATTGTTGCTGATTCAGTTGGTCTTAAAAAAAGAACGAGATTTAGTGAAGGTATGTCAATTCCTTCATTAAAGATATTTACCGTAAAGATGAATTCCAACGGATCATTCTCATCTTCTAACCGGTCAATGGTTTGTCTACGTATGTAGGGATCATCTGCACCTGTCAAGCACGCAGATTGATAACCCCTGCGATTAAATTCCTCTGCCATGAACATTGCATGGTCAACAGATGCACAGAATCCGAGTGCTCTTCTTTGCTTCCCGTCATAACCGAACTTTTCAATCATTTCTATGATGTAGTCAACGCGCTCATTTGATTTTAGTGCTTTAACAAGTGCTTCCTCATCAATGTAACCATTTTGTTGGGCAATTTGCTCATAATCAACCGTGTCACCCAAACCAAAATAGTGGAACGGAGCTAGCAGCCCAGCTTCCAGTGCTTGATGTAGTCTAACCTCATACACTACATTATGGTCACATAAGGCTAATACATCACGACCATCCATCCGTTCTGGAGTTGCTGTTACTCCAAGTAGAAATTTTGGTTGAAAATAATCTAATATTCTACGGTATGTTTCCGCTTCAGCGTGATGAAATTCATCGACAACAATATAATCAAAATGTGATGAAGTGAATCTGCTTAAAGATTCTTCCCGATGTAACGTTTGTACAGTTGAAAAGATAAATGGTTTATCCCATTCCTTTATTGTCCCCGTAACTTTTCCCATTATCTCTCCAGAGCCAAAAACAGAAATAAACGTTTGTTTTGCGTTTTCGAGTAATTCATCTCTATGGGCTATGAACAGTACTTTTTGCGCATTCATTTGCTTCACGTCAAAAGCGGTAAGGTATGTTTTGCCTGTTCCCGTTGCAGCAATTACTATGCCTTTTTTGTTCCCTCTTTCACGTGTTTCTTTTAGGGCTAAAAGGGCCTGCTGTTGCATAGAATTTGGCTTTATGTAGTCGGTTCTCTTCTGCTCAGTATTATAAGTTACAGATGACTCTGCCACCTTAAAAACTTTAGGCTGATTTAGATATGTATTTTTATTATTCGATCCTTGATATTGCATTAATTCATTTTCATATTCATCTATCAATTCAGCGGTCAATGGCACTGCTCTTCCGTCATTCCAAAGTTCTAAGAATAGTTGAGCAGCATTTTTATAAATCGGGATAAGAGGTGCATCAGGTAGTTTTACATTCCATTCATAGCCATGTTGGATAGCAGAATATGATAAATTGGAAGAACCTATAATGACAGTATTCATATTAGATAGCCGACTAAACAAATAAGCCTTTGTATGGAACGATGTATTACCGGCATTAAAGACTTTCACTTGAACATTACTGAAATCTAGCAATCTTCGTAATGCTTTTGGCTCAGTTATGTTCATATATGTAGATGTAAGTATGCGTACCTCTTTATTTTTCTTTTGCAATTCATCAAATGATCTTAGGAGAAGTTGTAAGCCAGACCATCGAATAAAACTCACCATAAAGTCAACATGATCCGCAGTGAATAATTCAGTCCTAAGTACCTTAAAAAAGTTCTGTCCTTTTTTATTCTGATTTGTAACCAGATAGGGTTTGCTGAAAAATAATTCGGGATAGATCAGTGGAATTAACTCATTATCAAATCGATAATGAATGCTAGTTAATGGTCGTGATAATACATTTACTTCGTCTTTTATTTGTTTTTCTATGTTAAAGACTAATTGTATCATTTCCTCATATCGTTCTTTTTTCGATAACTCTTTAAGAGCTGACCCTACAATCTCAGTTATATAATGAGTAAGTACATATGAATATTCATTTGGAGATATTGGATACCGTTTATTATTTTCTGGGTATAGTACATTGAGTAACTGTAACTCCTCGTGTAGTCCTTTTTTGTTGACCATTTCGTACTTATTCTCCCTTTTTGAGCCATAAAAATCACTAAGAACAGTTTACAATAATTACACAAAAAAAGTTATCAGCTATTTCGCTTATTGAACAGTAAGGAATAGAAGATTAATTGGATTTTTTGGTCCGGAACTGGTAGTTACGGCATAAAGAGATACACTTGAACTACCATAGGCTATGACGTTCAAAAGTGCTGCTTATTACTGGTCTTGATACCAGTGGTGCGCATACTTTTGGACGCCAATTTTTCATTTCAAAGCGAACGGAGGGAGGGCTGTTCTTCGTTACATCTTCTCATGGTAGTTATTTAACCTACCTCGATTTTCTTTGATTAACCAGTCGTTTCTCACCGAAAACGTGGCAGCCCATTTTGATACTCCTAAGGTATTCAAAAAAGAAGTTTAAGTGTGGGATACCAATTAGGCTCGAAAGTTTTTAGAGGTGGCAAATCAAAGACGGTATTACATGATTTTTTTGCTTAGTAACGACCGGGATACGAAAGGTGGGAAATTCTTCACACCAGTGAAAATAATATACCTAACGGTATGGTACTTGAAAAAGTGGATGAATACATCCATTATTACAACAATGAACGTATTCAGGGAAAATTAAATACCTGTCACCCCAGGAGTACAGGCGACAGGTAATCTAGGTGTTTTTTCTTCAGACCATTCGGTTAATCCAAGGGTATTTTCCAATGTCTACTATAAGGGGTGATCTTCAGAGTCTATGCATACTCCTTATCTGTGTAGCAAAAAGATTGTGGGGGAATAAATGTTTTGTCTACCATCTTGGGATCGATCGGAGTTTCGTACCTAATCACTTCCCCTATTTTTATTGCGTACGCTTGTTCTTTGTTGCTAAAGTACTCCTTAAAGAAATCATAAGATATACCTGCGTACTGTGAAGTTTGTTGCCAAATGCTCTCCAAGTCATCATGCAAGACATCCTCGATCTGAAACTCCCCGACAATCTTGCCTTCAGGCATCGTCGAGTAAATTATCACCGTGTCAATGTCTTTTTTAAAGATTACTTTCCGAAACTCATACTTCTTTTCTTCACTGAAAATTTTCTCTACAAACTCAGGCTTTATTGATAACAAGACCTTCATATACATCACCTTTTTGCTGAATCAGTTCAAACTGTGTGTCGGTTAGTGGCAAGAAGCCCCAATACGTATTTTCTTCTAAACCAATCTCAGTTATTAATCTATCCCTTGTCAGTCTCTTTCTCAATGCAACATTATACGTCATTTTAATAACATAGAGATTGTTAAACTGGGAATAAAACTGTAATAATTCAGCTTCGGAGAAAACACTGTACGTACTACAGTATTTCAAATATGCTTGTACATTAGCGAATTCACGTTTGCTTTTCACTTCTTCTACAACGCATATTGAAGTGGCTACAGATCTATACCGAGCTCGTCCTGGAATGTCTGACGTTCTATAAATTACTAAAGTGTCACCTTGCTTCAGCATCGCAACCCCGTTCATTTTACATATGTATACCTTGTGTATGCTGTTCGTATGGGACACATCCTCAATTACATTGAAGCTCTCAGTTTTTAATATCGAGTCAGGGAATAGTCGTGTATGAAAATCCGGATATATCGATAACAGATACTTACTTAACCCTTTTGCATTTACCATAGGATAATCCATTACTATATGACCTGTGAGCTGGCTAAAAGACTTTTTTAAGACTAGCTCTTCTTTACCTGGGATTCCTTTCTTTCCGTGCTCCAAGAAGCCATATTTCTTAAAAAGATTGACCAAGGCAGCATGTTTCGGAAAAACGGTCACATATAGTTCATCCAGCCCATGACTCACCGCATAATCAAATGCTTTTTTAATGAACCTTTCACCCAATCTAGTACCGTGAGGATTGATCTTCATGGTTCCGATCTTTACCCTTGTTTTACTGTCCAAAGGAGGGACTATATCAGTTACGGGACCCTCTTCCTTTTTCAAATATAAGAACGCTTCTAGGAATCCTTGATCATTTTCATAAACATACGCCTGCTCACTTGCTTTTTTGACAAACCATACTTCAAAGCCGGGGTAATCGGCTTTTAGAGAATCAAAAAATGGATCATTCAGATTAATTTCTTGAAACTTTTTCAGTTGAATAAAACCACTCATGTAATTTACCCCCAATCCTAACTCATTTTTTCGACAAGTGGAACAAATCCCCTTTTTTAGATTGGGATTTATGTCCGACTTCTGGGAAGAATTTATGCAGGAATTTATACAAAATCGAGGCTGGAAAACTTTATTACGCTACATCTCAATCAAAAAGGGAACAGGTCCTTAGTGGGAAGGCGATGGAACATGTTTCTGTCTTAGACCACCCAAACACTATATACTAGGGCTGCCCGCTTCCCAAGATGACCGGCAGCGCATTCTGGACATGCTCCGGCTTATGTTCTCCAACCACAAGGAGTAACCATGAAGGAGGCACTATATGAAATTGGTCGAAGCAAAACAACAGCTCGTTCAATTGCAGCATTTCGTCCAGCTTGTGGAATCTTACAAAGTAACGTCCTTTGAGACCGCAGTAATCTACGAATACGCAATTGAGGGGAACGTCACCGCAGTTGCAAAGAAGCTAAACGAGCAAGGTCATCACATAGACGGAAGGAAGATAACGAGCTCGGACGTTTCCGCCGTCTTGAAACAAAAACCGATCGATGAGTTGCACAAGATCATATCAAATTTCTTTAAGAACAACAAAAAACAAGTGCAAAAGCTCACTTAACTAAAGGGAGGTACTACATGGCAAGTATCCAAAAGCGCGGTGAAAATCCTGGCTTCTCGTCTAAGCAGGCTACGACGCTAACGGCAAGCGAATTAAGCGTACAAAGACTGTGAAATGCAAAACAAAACGGGAAGCAGAGAAGGAACTGGCCAAGTTCGTTACCGAAGTCGAAGCAGGGGAGTATATCGCTCCAGAGAAGATGACCTTTGCAGCCTTTGCGGGGGAATGGCGAGAGAAATACGCGAAACGCGAGTTAAGTGCCAAGACATTGGAAAACTATGACATTCAAATAAACAAACGACTGCTCCCGGAATTTGGTCACTTGCGGCTCGATCAAATCAAGCCATTACATATCGTCTCGTTTCTGGAGAACTTACAGCAAGACGGTGGACGCAAAGACGGAAAAGAGGGCAAATTGTCATCCGGGATGATCGAATACATTCACCGGGTATTAAAAAACGTATTCAACAGGGCAGTTGACTGGAAGGTTATCAAAACACGTCCAATGGAAGGGTTGAAGAAGCCGAAAGTCGAACAAGCCGAAATGTCTGTATGCGATGAAGAAGAAGTGCAGCAACTGTTTTTAGCTTTAGAGAAAGAAAAACTAATGCGGCGAGTCATGATTACGTTGGCACTGACAACGGGATTACGTCGCGGTGAGGCTCCTGGGTTTGGAATGGAAGCATATAGACCTTGAAGCTGGAACGATCGATGTAAGACAGTCATTAACATTTGTTAAAGGAATCAGGTACCAGATTATAGAGCCGAAGACAAAGAACTCGGTGCGTAAAGTTGCAATGCCTCCCTCGGTAATACCGGAAGAAAAAGCATTAAAAGTACAATCCGTGAAAGACCGCATGCAGTCCGGTGAGTTATGGGAAGGCGGAGAACACTTTTTTGTGTTCTCGTCTTACAACGGCAAACCGCTTTATCCATCCAGCGTTAAAACGTGGTGGAGCCGATTCATTAAGCGTAATGCCCTCCGATATATCCGCTTCCACGATCTGCGACACACGTCAGCAACCTTGCTGATTAACAAAGGTGTTCATGCAAAGATCATTTGGGAACGTCTTGGGCATGCCAATATCCTGACCACGATGAACATTTACGGCCACGCCCTCCGATCTGCCGACCAGGAAGCGGCAAAGCATTTCGATTCTCTTTTTGAGACACCTTTAAAAAACAAAAAAGCTTAAACGCAGCAAATGGCAGACCCGAACATTATTTTAGTTCAGGCTGCCATTTTACTAATTATCCTGTAGTTGTTTGATTACTTCTCTTCTTGCCTTTCCTTTCACAATTCTCTTAACCTTTTCGACAGCTTCATAGAATTTTTGCTTACTTCTTA
The DNA here is from genome assembly GCF_044759095.2 of Brevibacillus soli. NCBI lineage: Bacteria > Bacillati > Bacillota > Bacilli > Caryophanales > Paenibacillaceae > Brevibacillus > Brevibacillus soli. Next base: position 904 of record NZ_JBIYSM020000027.1, on the reverse strand, counting down.
CTTTAAAGCCACATCCAACACAATACCAAATATATTTCCCCCACAATGGAGTGCCCCAGAAATCACTTTTTTCATAAAGTTCGGTATCACAATGTGGGCAAAGTGGTGGTGATTGGACGTCGATTTTACTTAAGCTGCTTTCAAGTGTTTCTTCTGAAAATCCTCTATTGTAATAAGGATTCGAGACAAACCTAACTCTCCAACGTACTCCGAAAAATTCTTCATAACCTAAGTCAGTCCATGTCCTTACGGATCTTACAACAGCAAACATAGGCAAACTAGAATTTTCCTCTTCGAGAGATTTAACCCGCTTGTTAATAAGCCAAGAAATACCGACCAAAGCCAATAAGAAAGCAGAAATCATCCATGCCCACATTGGAATTACCCATTTTCCGTTTTGTAAGTATGCAATCGTAGCTGCGACTGGAGGCAATGCAACTATTATCGGGAGAAAAATTTTTGCAAGTAACCCTGTAGCTATACTTGACAATATTTTTATGCCCCAGTCTTTCATTTGTGCCTCCTAAATGAGATTTTTGGTCAACAATCCGTCAACAACAATCTGAAAAGCACCCTGTATTATTGAAATTCTAGGTGCCTGTTACATCAAAAAAAGCCTTGATTATCAAGGCTTTTGACGTTTCTGTTATGGTGATCCGGACTGGGTTCGAACCAGCGACCCCCACCCTGTCAACAATGCTTAAATCAAATGTTGTCGTATCAAGGGCTGGGCTTTACGTAGATATATCAAACCACTAACTTTCAAAATCAATTTAAGTAAATATACAGTGGTCGCTTTAGACAGTCAAGTGGTCTGATGGAAAAAATGTTATTGTTCTGTGATATTGTCACTGTGTAACTGTTCTATGAAAATGTCACCATGGGACAGGAGATAATCACATTG
>NZ_JBIYSM020000026.1:30301-62776 GCF_044759095.2 Brevibacillus soli | reverse complement strand
AGCTGACGAATACTAATCGGTCGAGGACTTATCCACACAATCCCTTAGCCTATGAGCGTATCCAGTTTTCAAGGAATAATGTGTAACCCCTTAACCATCGATGTTAAGGGGTTTTTGCGTATTGTAAAAATCTTGTCGATGAGTTGAGAAGATGGAACGACAGTTTACCACTTGCGAATGACCAGAGGCGTGAACTAACATGAGAAGGTACTGGTTTACGGATGGAGTAGGTAGGAAGGAGAACTTTCATGAAAAAAATCCTGATCTTTTCTGCTTCAATCGGTAACGGTCACAATCAGGCGGCCAGAGCGATGCAGGAGAGCCTGGCGGAGTACGGCAACACGTCCATGATCATCGATACGTTGGAGTATATCAGCCCCACGTTTCACAAAATCTTATTGGAGAGTTACATGAATCTCCTGCGCCTGTCACCTAAAATGTGGGGGCGCATTTACCACAACACGGAGAAAACCCGCTTCTTTGATATGAACGTTTTGATGAACAAACTTTTGGCCAACAAGCTGAAGAAGCTGATTAGCAGTGTGCAGCCAGATGCATTTATCGCCACACATCCGTTTGCCAGCTGCATGCTTTCCGTGCTGAAAGGACGCAATGGATGGAGGGAACCAATTTATACCATCATCACCGATTACACCATTCATCCGTCGTGGATTAACCACCACATCAATTACTATTTCATTGCCCACGAACAACTGTATTATCTGGTGGACATTTATCGTCATGACTACCAGAAGTTCAAACCGTTGGGTATTCCGATCATGAAGAAGTTCTGCGAGCCATTGGTGAAGGAACGTATCAAGGAAAAGCTGAAGGTGCAACCTGACCAGAAGTGCATCATTCTCTCCGGAGGCGGTCTTGGGCTCGGCTCGATGGAACAGGTGCTGGAAGGACTCGAAAACATTGATCTGCCGCTCAAAACGTTTGTGTTGACCGGGACGAATGAAAAGCTGTATCGAAAGATAACCGCTCGTTCGTATAAACACGAAGTGGTGCCGCTCCGGTTTATCAATAATTTCCATGAGTACCTCGAAGTATCCGACCTGATTGTCACCAAGTCGGGCGGGTTAACCACCGCGGAAGTAATGAGCAAGCAAGTTCCCATGATCATCTATAACCCGTTGCCCGGGCAGGAAGAACGCAACAGCCACTTCCTCCTGAACAATGGTTGCGCGCTGCACGCCAACGTATCGGAGCAGCTCATTTATTTTATTGAAGAACTCATGCACAATCCGACGAAGGTAGAATATATGAAAAAAATGGCTCAAAAAGTTGCCAAGCCGGACGCAGCTCAACGTATTGCAGAATTTATTATGGAAGATATGAAATCCCTGTCAGCGGGGGACGTCATAAACTAACTGGAGGAGAAGATGACCATTTCCCATGCCGTCTTGTTTGACATGGACGGGACACTGTTACAAACGGAAAAACTGTCGACGCCCGCCTTTCAACGAACCTTTGAAGACCTGCGCAGAGAAAATCTTTGGGTCGGCCGTACCCCTGATGAACATGAGCTGACCAACGTGCTGGGGATGACAATCGATCAGCTGTGGGAAAAGCTTCTGCCAGGAGCGAGCCAAGAGGTCAAAAGGAAAGCTGACGCTCTGATGCTGGAAAACGAACTGAAGCTTTTGAAAGAAGGCGTAACCGATTTATATCCCGGTGTAAGGGAAGTACTTCAGGAGCTTCACCAACGGGGAGTCGCGCTGTTTGTGGCCAGCAACGGACTGGAGAGATACATCGATGCCGTTTGTGAGCATTTTGACATCAAGCGCCTGTTTACTGACCTGTATTCGGCTGGCCGTTTTCAAACCAAATCGAAAAACGACCTGGTCGCAAAACTGCTGCGTGACTATCAAATCGAAACGGCAGTCATGGTCGGAGACCGCCACTCCGACGTGGAGGCCGGAAAGTCAAACCGACTTTACACCATCGCTTGTGATTTTGGCTTTGCCAAATCGGGGGAACTGGATGGCGCCGATGTAAGGATCAGCCGTTTTGCAGACTTGATCCGGCACCTGCCGTTTTCGCTTGCCAACCTTTCGACGTCCAATCATTAATGCAGCAAACCATTCCCAGCAGGAGTGGTTTTTTTGTGGTTTCAAGTCCTTCCGTTTTGACAACACTAGAAGTAGATGGACCCCTTGCATACAGACAATAAACGCATTATAATTAAAGTCAAAGATAGTCAAAGTCAATAATCAAAGGATTTACCGCAGTGGAACAGGAGGCGAGGGTTTGCGTAACATCTCGGACATCATCGAGCAGCACTTGAAGCGCATATTGCAAGAGAGTCCAAATGGCTACATCGAGATACAGCGTAGTGAACTTGCCGACCTATTTCAGTGTGTGCCCTCTCAAATCAACTACGTGATCAACACCCGCTTTACCGTTGAAAAAGGTTACATCGTCGAAAGCAAACGCGGCGGCGGCGGCTACATACGCATCCGCAAAGTGCACATTGTCAGCAAGGCCAAACTTCAGGAACTTTTAACGGAAGAACTGATCGGTGAAAGCATTACAGAGGGAGTTGGCCACGCCATTATTGAACGACTTCTGGAGGAAGGCTTGATTAACAATCGGGAAGCGACCTTAATGAAAATCGCTACTTCGCGCAACGTTCTGACCATCGAACCGGAATGGCGCGACCGATTGCGGGCAAACATTTTAAAGCAGATGATTGCATCTATATTGCTGAAGTAACAACGCTACCGTTAACCCAAAGGAGGGGACGATTGATGAACTGTGAGGAATGCGGAAAACGACCGGCAACTTTGCATCTGACCAAAATCGTCAACGGAGAAAAAACGGAATACCATATTTGTGAGCGTTGTGCTCAGGAAAAAGGCGATGTGTTTACCGGCTTTCACAATTTCAGCATCAACAATCTTCTATCAGGGCTGTTAAATTTCGATCCCATGCAAAAAAAGGACGGGGTGAAGGAAAGTGCCCAAAGCAAACCGTTGCGCTGCGAGACGTGCGGACTGACGTACGCCCAGTTCAGCAAAAGCGGACGATTCGGGTGCAGCGATTGCTACACGTTCCTGGGCGACCGTCTCGATCCGCTGTTTCGACGCGTTCACGGAAATACGCAGCACATCGGCAAGGTGCCGGAGCGTACGGGCGGCCAACTGAAAATCCGCAAAGAGCTGGAGCAGCTGAAGGCTGCCCTGCAGCGTTACGTGGCCAGTGAAGAGTTTGAAAAGGCAGCTGAGATACGCGACCGTATCCGATCGCTTGAACAAAAAATTGCCCAATCGTGATAGGGGAGGTGAGCTGGCTTATGTCCCAACAGCAGTTTATGCAAAACCCTTGGAGCAACTGGATGAACGGAAATGGACCTGATTCCGACATCGTCATCAGCACGAGGTTGCGGATCGCCCGAAACCTGCGGCAGCATCCGTTTCCGATGCTGGCCACCGATTCACAGGCGGAAGAGGTGGTAAAAAAGGTTGCGGAAGTGGGCAAATCGGAGGCAATGAGTAAAAAAGGGCCGTTTCAATTGATCTACATGGAGCAACTCAACCCCTTGGAAAAGCGCGTGCTGGTGGAGAAACACCTCATCAGTCCGCATCTTGCGGAGGAATCGCGCAAAGGGGCGGTGCTCCTCAGCGAAGACGAATCGATCAGCATCATGATCAACGAAGAGGACCACATTCGGATCCAAGTGCTTTTGCCTGGGTTTCAACTGAACGAAGCATGGGAAATAGGTACAAAAATTGATGATATTTTTGAGAAACAGCTCAACTACGCGTTTGACGAAAAACGGGGCTACTTGACCAGTTGTCCCACCAATGTCGGTACCGGTATTCGCGCATCCGTGATGCTGCATCTGCCGGCGCTGGTGATGACGCAGCAGATCAGCCGTATTCTGCAAGCCATCAATCAAGTGGGGCTGGTGGTTCGAGGCCTGTACGGGGAAGGCAGTGAAGCGCTAGGCAATCTGTTCCAGCTCTCCAATCAGGTCACCCTGGGGATGTCAGAGAGTGACATTCTCTCCAATCTGTACAGCGTCGCAAAGCAAATCATCGAACAGGAGAGAGTCTCCCGCCGATATCTGCAGGAGAACTCCCGGATTGCGCTGGAAGACCGCATTTTCCGTTCGTACGGGATTCTGAAGTTTGCCCGCACCGTGGAGTCCAAGGAAGCGGCGCAGCGCCTGTCTGACATTCGGTTGGGCATCGACTTGGGAATCATCCAAAACAGCTCGCCGTTTGTCTTGAACGAGCTTTTGGTGATGACCCAGCCCGGTTTTCTGCAGCAGTATGCGGGACAGAAATTGACGCCGGAGCAGCGTGACGAGCGGAGAGCCCGCCTGATTCGTGAACGGCTTTCGGCAGAGAAGTAACCGGTTTTTCCTGTATTTAACATACAGACAGGAAATATTTTTGTTGGAGGTGCAAGCGATATGATGTTTGGACGATTTACCGAACGCGCTCAAAAAGTACTGGCACTTGCGTTGGAAGAGGCCGTACGCCTTGGTCACAAGGATATCGGTACGGAACACGTGCTGTTGGGGTTGATTCGGGAAGGAGAAGGGATTGCGGCGAAAGCACTGCAATCGCTGGGGCTCGGGCTTGACAAGATCCAAAGTGAAGTGGAGTCCTTGATCGGCCGCGGTACGGAGCAGACAACCGGCGCCAATTATACGCCGAACTATACGCCGCGCGCCAAAAAAGTGATTGAACTGTCCATGGATGAAGCCCGTAAATTGGGTCATACCTACGTAGGGACCGAACACATCCTGTTGGGCTTGATTCGCGAAGGCGAGGGGATCGCCGCCCGCATCATGAACAACCTCGGCGTAAGCCTGAACAAAGCCCGCCAGCAAGTTCTGCAGCTGCTCGGCAGCTCGGAGATGATGGCGTCCCACCAGCCGTCCGGCAACAACCCGGCGGCCAACACACCGACGCTGGACAGCTTGGCGCGCGACCTGACGGCTATCGCCCGGGAAGGCGGCCTTGATCCGGTGATCGGACGTCAAAAAGAAATTGAGCGCGTCATTCAGGTGCTCAGCCGCCGAACCAAAAACAATCCGGTGCTGATCGGGGAACCTGGGGTTGGTAAGACTGCGATCGCCGAAGGATTGGCGCAAAAAATCGTGAACAACGAAATTCCGGAAACGCTGCGTGACAAGCGCGTCATGACGCTGGATATGGGGACCGTCGTGGCGGGAACCAAGTACCGCGGGGAGTTTGAAGACCGCTTGAAAAAGATCATGGACGAAATTCGCCAGGCGGGGAATATCATCCTCTTTATCGACGAATTGCACACGCTGATCGGCGCAGGCGGTGCGGAAGGAGCCATCGACGCCTCCAACATCCTGAAACCGGCGTTGGCTCGCGGCGAACTGCAGTGCGTGGGTGCAACCACATTGGATGAATACCGCAAGTACATCGAGAAAGACGCGGCTTTGGAACGTCGTTTCCAACCGATTCAAGTGGATGAGCCGACTGTGGAAGACGCGATCAAGATTCTCCACGGCTTGCGTGACCGCTATGAAGCGCACCACCGTGTGAAAATTACGGACGAAGCCATCGAGCAAGCGGTACGTCTTTCTGACCGCTATATTACCGACCGCTTCCTGCCGGACAAAGCGATCGACCTGATTGACGAAGCAGCGTCCAAAGTGCGCCTGCAATCCTTTACCGTTCCGCCGAACCTGAAAGAGCTGGAAGGCCGTCTGGAAGAGGTACGCAAGGAAAAGGACGCGGCCGTGCAGTCTCAGGAGTTTGAAGAAGCCGCAGCCCTGCGCGATCAGGAGCAAAAACTGCGTGAAGAGCTGGATAAAACGAAAAAAGATTGGAAAGAGCGCCAGGGTCAGCTGAACATGGAAGTGACACCGGAAGACATCGCCCATGTCGTTGCTAGCTGGACCGGCATCCCTGTCGTCAAGCTGAAGGAAGAGGAAACGGAGCGCCTGCTGAAGATGGAAGAAATTCTCCATGACCGCGTGATCGGTCAGGATGAAGCGGTCAAATCCATCTCCCGTGCGATTCGCCGTGCTCGTGCCGGCCTGAAGGATCCGAAGCGCCCGATTGGCTCGTTTATCTTCCTGGGCCCGACCGGTGTGGGTAAAACCGAGTTGGCTCGCGCCGTGGCGGAGGCCCTGTTTGGCGACGAAGATTCGATGATTCGCATCGACATGTCCGAGTACATGGAAAAACACTCCACCGCTCGTTTGGTGGGGGCCCCTCCGGGATACGTCGGTTACGATGAAGGCGGCCAGCTGACGGAAAAAGTGCGTCGCAAGCCGTACTCCGTCATCCTGCTGGATGAAATTGAAAAAGCGCATCCGGACGTGTTTAACATCCTGCTGCAAGTCCTCGACGATGGCCGCTTGACCGACTCCAAGGGCCGTACCGTGGACTTCCGCAACACGGTGGTGATCATGACGTCCAACGTAGGGGCAAACCTGATCAAGAAAAACACCACACTCGGCTTCACGACCGGTGACACCGAGAAGAAGTACCAGGACATGAAGGACAAAGTGATGGATGAGCTGAAGAAGAGCTTCCGTCCCGAGTTCCTGAACCGGATCGACGAAGTGATCGTCTTCCACTCGCTGGAGCAGGAGCACATCGAGCAAATCGTGTCCCTCATGACGGAAGAGCTGCGCAAGCGCCTGAAAGAGCAGGACATTCACTTCCAACTGAGCGACGAGGCGAAAAAGATCCTCGCCAAAGAAGGCTTCGATCCGGCGTACGGCGCACGTCCGCTCCGCCGAGCCATTCAGCGCAACATCGAAGACAAGTTGTCCGAAGAGCTTTTGAAAGGCACCATCAGCAAGGGCGACACGGTTTGCATCGATGAAAAGGACGGCCAGCTCGTCGTCAACCGTCTGGAAAAAACGACGTCCTGACACGTGCAAAACAAAAGTAAAGAATACCTCTCATTCGAGGTATTCTTTTTTTGTACGCTTATGTATGATAAATAAGTACCCAAGAAATGTCGATAAGAATGAAAAAGGGATGGCGGAGTACCCATATGTCAAAGTATAAAACAAAATATGCATGTCAAGAATGTGGCTATGAATCGCCCAAATGGATGGGAAAATGCCCAGGATGCCACAACTGGAACACCATGGTGGAAGAAATCACGGAAAAGTCTTCCCATCGGCACGCAGGTCTGGGAGGCGGTGTACGCCAGACTGCATTGCCGCTCACACAGGTGGCCAGCGAGGAAGAACCGCGAATGGATACCACCATCGGCGAGCTGAATCGCGTTTTGGGCGGAGGTTTGGTGCCGGGCTCCCTGATTCTCGTCGGCGGCGATCCCGGGATTGGAAAATCCACTCTGCTTCTGCAGACCTCGTTTGCCCTTGCTCATCAGGGGCAAAAGGTTTTGTATGTGTCGGGAGAGGAGTCTGCCAAGCAGATTAAACTGCGTGCGGATCGACTCGATATGAAAACGCCCCCGATGTATGTGGTGGCCGAAAACGATTTGGAATTAATTGAACAGCAAATAAATGAAGTGATGCCGGACGTGGCGATCATCGACTCCATTCAGACGATTTTTCATCCTGCGGTCCAGTCGGCGGCAGGGAGCGTCGCCCAGGTAAGGGAAGCGACGGCGCACCTGATGAGGATCGCAAAAGGAAAGGGGATTGCCACTTTCATTGTCGGTCACGTAACCAAAGAAGGCGCCATTGCCGGCCCGCGCATGCTAGAGCACATGGTGGACGCTGTCCTTTACTTTGAAGGCGAACGGCATAACTCCTTCCGCATCCTGCGCGCCGTAAAAAACCGCTTTGGCTCCACCAATGAGATCGGTATTTTTGAAATGAAAGAACGGGGTCTGGAGGAAGTGGGCAATCCTTCCGAAATCTTTTTGGCCGAGCGTCCTGTCGGCGTCGCCGGGTCCACCGTGGTCGCCAGCATGGAAGGAACCCGACCCGTTCTGGTTGAACTGCAGGCGCTCGTTTCCCCGACAAGCTTTGTCACCCCGCGGCGAATGGCAACCGGTGTAGACCATCAGCGCGTCGCGATGATTATGGCCGTTCTGGAAAAGCGCATGGGGCTTATGCTGCAAAACCAGGATGCGTACGTCAACGTCGCAGGCGGTGTCAGACTGGACGAACCTGCTGTCGATTTGGCGATCGCCGTCAGCATCGCGAGCAGTTTCCGTGATCAGGCGACAAGCCCGAATGACGTGGTCATTGGAGAAGTCGGCCTGACAGGTGAGGTTCGCGGTGTATCGCGTATGGAGCAGCGGGTGCGGGAAGCACATAAATTGGGTTTTAAACGGGTGATCATACCGGAGAAGAACATCCGCGGTTTGGACGTTCCAAGCGACATTGAAGTGATTGGTGTTCGCAACATTGCGGAAGCGCTCGACGAAGTGCTAAGGGGGTAAATTATGATCGAGGCCAATAAAAGAGAAGCGTTGTACAACGAGGTGCTTCGCTTTGTTGCTCCCGGTACGCCTTTGCGCGACGGATTGGAAAACGTCCTCAGAGCCAAAACCGGCGGCTTGATTGTCGTCGGATACGGACCGGAGATGAAAAACATCGTGGACGGCGGCTTTTCCATTAATTGCGACTTTACTCCGGCGCACTTGTATGAATTGGCGAAGATGGATGGGGCGATTATAGTAAGTGAAGATGCCAAACGCATCTTGTACGCCAACGCCCAGCTTGTGCCCCATACCACGCTCCCTTCCAGAGAGACGGGGACTCGTCATCGGACGGCGGAACGGGTAGCCATTCAAACGGGTCATTTGGTGATCGCCATTTCGCAGCGGCGCAACGTCATTACGTTATATCAAGGAACCTTTCGCTATGTGCTGAACGACATCGGTGTCATTCTTGCCAAGGCAAACCAGGCGGTGTCGACTCTGGAGAAGTACAAATCCGTTCTGGACCAGTCACTGACCAATTTGGGGGCGTTGGAATTTGAAGAGCTGGTTACGCTTCATGAGGTTACGTCCGTTTTGCAGCGAATTGAGATGGTACTGCGCATCAGATCCGAAATCAACAAATATATATATGAATTAGGGACAGAGGGACGGTTGGTCAGCATGCAGCTGGAGGAACTGGTTTCCAATATCGAAGAGGAAACACATATGCTCATCCGCGATTACATCCGTGACCCCGTTGTTTCGCCGGAACAGGTACTCCGGGAAATGAAGAAGCTGACGGCTGATGAAATTTTGGAAATGAGTTCATTTTTACGAATTCTCGGCTACGCCGGAAATACCAGCATGCTGGAGGAAGCGGTCTCTCCCCGCGGGTACCGCATTCTTCACAAGATTCCCCGTCTGCCGGTTCCGATTATCGCCAATCTGGTTGACCACTTCCATAATCTGCCCCGGATCATGATGGCGACCATCGAAGAGCTGGATGAGGTTGACGGGATCGGGGAAGTAAGAGCGAGAGCCATCAAGGACGGATTAAAACGGATTCAGGAACAGGTGTTCATTGACAGACATATTTAAGGTACAATAGTATAAAGGCATTATTTGCATTTATTCTGCCAAGGGGACGCCTGCACGGAAACGACCTTACTTACAGGTCTCCTTCGCTAACGAATCAGGAGGTAGTCTATGTTCGTGAAATCATTGCCGAACATGCTGACCGTAAGCAACTTGTTTTTGGGGATTGTAGCCATCATCCTCGCCTTTCAGGGAGATAACTACGTAGACTATGCGGCGATTACTGTCATTATCGGTATGCTGATGGACGGACTGGACGGACGCGTGGCACGCATGTTAAACGCGCAAAGCGAATTCGGCAAGGAACTGGACTCCCTGTCCGATGTGATCACCTTTGGAGTGGCGCCGGCGTTTATCATGTACGTAGTCGCGCTGCAAGATCTTCACCTGCTCGGCATTTTCATTACCGCTATCTTCCCGATTTGCGGAGCTCTTCGCTTGGCTCGCTTCAACGTACAGGCTGGTGTGCCCGGATATTTTATCGGTTTGCCGATTACAGCGGCAGGCGGTGTCTTGGCCACACTCGCGCTTTACCACCAGGTGTTCAACGTGGCTCTGTTGGCAGTCAGCATGCTGCTTCTCGCCTTCCTGATGGTGTCGAAAATCAAGTACCCCAACTTTAAAAAAGTAGGCATCCCGAAGTCGGCCTACTGGATTACGCCAGTGATCATTGCGATTGTAGTGATCGTGGCGGTAAAGTATCCGCAACAGTTTCCCAAAATTGTCTTTCTGCCGCTTGCTTTTTACGCACTCTATGGGATAAAAAAAAACATTGACTTTTTGGTTAAAAAATTAAAAAAAGGGAAGACCAATGAAGAAGAGTCCCTCCCGTTCGAATAAAAGCGAAATAACCCAAAATAAAAGCCCGCTGTTGATCATCGCAGCGGGTTTTTCTGTCTCAAATGTGCAACCTTTTGTTGGGTTTGTTCGTAATAGGAGAGGAAAGGGCCTATGACAGGTTAAAGACACCCAGGGTATTCAGACGGTCAGATTCCTTTTGAATCACATCGGCCAGTTTAATGTCCGCGATATTGCAAAGCGCGGTGATGTAAAACAGGTTTTTACCCAGTTCTGCGGTCACCACGTCCCGGCAGTGTTCACACATATGACCGGAAAAGTGGGTGTCGAGATGCTGCTTGTTTTCCTGCAGGCTTTTGCTTGGGTCATAGGATTGCTTTTTGGCGACTACTTCAACACAGCCGCATTCGGTGATCGCTTTTGTGAGAGAGCGGTTAATACGAGCTGCGGATTCTTGAACTTTGGACATGACGTCGAGAACGCTCCGGTGGCGAATGAGCAACTCTGAGACTTGGTTTTGAAAATCGTCAACGTTTCTCGTTTCCATTTGATTCACCTCTGCTCTTAGTTGAAGATATCGTCAGAATTTTTTGTGTTTGGGGATACTGCCATTATAAGAAGGGAGTCCCCCTTATGTCAAACGCGGAAAGGAGAAAAAAGCGTTCGTTGTTGACGTGAAAATCCCATTATGTTAAAATTTTTGGCTATTTGACACTCAAATTTAACTTTTGCTATAGTGGGGGGGAAAGCAGATGAAATGTACCAAACGTTTCATTCCAGACAGGGTTTTTTGTATGGGCTTCTGTCTATATTAATAAGAGGAGGTGAAGGCATGTTAAGACGCGTTAGTAAAATCTTTTTCGTTGTCGTTGGCGGCGGCCTGGGTTATCAATTCGGCCGCGACATATTTGAATTGTTCAATACGCTGCTTAACTTTGGAAACATTCCCGGACAACAATACGTTGGTGCTGTCCTGGGAGCGATTGTGTTCTATCTGTTGGCAAACTGGTTGGTCGAGTACATTGTCGCGGCTGTCAATTGGGGAGAGGAAACGCTGCTTAAGCTGCCGATCGTAGATGTCATGTTCGGGGCGATGGGGTTGATTAGTGGTCTTATTATTGCTTTTTTATTATTCCTGCCCATCAGCAACATTCCGATTCCGGTCATTGGGGATTTGTTGCCGCTAGTTGTGTCTGGATTGCTCGGATATCTGGGCTTTCAAGTGGGCTTCCGGAAGCGGGATGAAATCATGGCCGTGTTTTCCATCGGCCGCAAGGATAAGACCAAAAAGGAAAACAGCGGTATCGCAGCAAACGTCGAACATAAAATTCTGGATACCAGCGTAATCATCGACGGCCGTATTGCAGACATTTGCCGTACCGGCTTTATCGAGGGGGCGCTGGTCATACCGGGCTTCGTTCTGGAAGAGCTGCAGCACATTGCCGACTCGTCGGACGTACTGAAACGCAACCGCGGAAGACGCGGACTGGACATTCTCAACAAGATTCAAAAGGAACTGAAGGTAAAAGTGCAAATTTGGGAAGGTGACTTCGAGGACGTTGCGGAAGTGGACAGCAAGCTGATCAAGCTGGCAAAAGTTCTCAACGGAAAAGTCGTCACCAACGATTTTAACCTGAACAAAGTGTGTGAACTTCAGGGCGTTCCGGTCCTGAACATCAACGACCTGGCCAACGCGGTGAAGCCGGTTGTGCTTCCGGGTGAAGAGCTCACCGTACAGGTCATCAAGGACGGCAAGGAGTACGGACAGGGTGTTGCTTACCTGGACGACGGCACCATGATCGTTGTAGAGGGTGGTCGGGATTACATCGGACACGATGTCGACGTTCTCGTCACCAGTGTATTGCAGACCTCGGCAGGCCGGATGATTTTTGCCAAGCCGAAGCTGCTGGAAAAAGCGTTGTAACAGAGAATGTACAGGGTGAGGGTTGAGACGTGGATACAGGAGTCGTAATCGTCGCAGCGGGTTCCGGAAAGAGAATGGGGGCTGGCCGCAACAAGCTATGGCTTCCCCTGGCAGGCAAGCCCATTCTATCTCACACCGTTCATCTTTTTGCCACCCATCCGGAGATAGCGGAAGTGGTGCTGGTTGTGAGTGAGCGGGATGAAGCCGATGTGCAGGACTGGCTGCAGGAAGAACCGTTTGCGGTGAAAATCACTCGCGGCGGTGCAGAACGTCAGGACAGCGTGCGCCTGGGGCTTGCCGCTCTGTCGGATTCGTGCTCGTACGTACTTGTGCACGACGCTGCCCGACCCTTCGTAACCAAGGAACAAATCAGTGGAATCATCCGACAGGTTCGGCGTGACCAGGCAACCATCATGGCCGTACCGGTCAAGGATACCATCAAGGTTGTGGATGCGACCGGCGTAGTCGAGTCGACACCGGCACGGGAGAGCTTGTGGGCGGTTCAAACCCCACAAGCTTTTCGTCTTTCCTTGTTGCGCGAGGCACATCAGGCGGCGGTACAGTCAGGCAGATTGGGGACGGATGACGCGATGCTGGTGGAGTGGCTGGGTTACCCCGTCACCGTCATGCCAGGTCATTATGAGAACATCAAGATTACCACCCCGGACGATTTGTGGCTGGGTGAAGAGATCTTGCGCAGAAGAAAGGGAGAGTAGGGTTCATGCGAATTGGACAAGGCTTTGATGTACATCAATTGGTGGAAGGGCGCCCCTGCATCATTGGCGGCGTGACGATTCCATATGAGAAAGGACTGCTGGGCCACTCCGATGCGGATGTGCTGCTGCACGCCATCAGCGACGCTTTACTGGGTGCGATTGGCGAAGGGGATATCGGCCGCCATTTTCCCGATACGGATCCGGCCTTTAAGGATGCAGACAGCGTCAAATTGTTGGAGCGCGTCTGGGCTTTGGTAAAAGAACGAGGTTACCGCTTGGCCAATGTCGATGCCACGATCATTGCGCAAGCGCCGAAAATGGCACCGTACATTCCGCAAATGCGTGAAGTGATCGGCCGGGTGCTGGAAGCGGAAGAACCATCCCAGGTTAACGTCAAGGCGACGACCACGGAAAAGCTGGGATTCCCCGGACGGGGCGAAGGCATTGCTGCCCAGGCCGTTTGTTTGCTTGTCAAGTCGGACTGCTAGTAGTAAGATTAATCGTTAGAAACATAACAGAGCTTATTTCCATTTCAAAAGGATGGTGCTACCATGGCAAAGGAAATCCGTACTCGATACGCTCCCAGTCCGACGGGGCATTTACATATCGGCGGCGCTCGTACCGCACTTTTCAACTACCTGTTTGCCAAGCATCAAGGCGGCAAATTTATTGTCCGCATTGAAGATACGGACCAAACGCGCAATGTGGAGAACGCGGCCGAGGAGCAGATGAAAAACCTGAAGTGGCTCGGCGTTCAATGGGATGAGGGCGTTGATATCGGCGGTCCTTATGGGCCGTATCGCCAGATGGATCGCCTGGATATTTACCGCAAATACATCGATCAGCTGCTGGCGGAAGGAAAAGCGTATTACTGTTACGCCACCAAGGAAGAGCTGGATGCGGAGCGGGAAGAGCAAATCGCGCGCGGAGAAACGCCGCGTATTCTGGAAAAACACCGCAACGTAACACCGGAGCAGCGGGAACAGTTTGAAAAAGAAGGACGAGTCCCGTCCGTTCACTTCCTTGTGCCGGATGACAAGGTGTATGTGGTGAACGACCTGATTCGCGGGGAAGTCACCTTTGAATCCAAGGAGATGGGCGACTTCGTCATCTGCCGTCCGGACGGCATTCCAACGTACAACTTTGCCGTAGTAATCGACGACTATCTGATGAAGATCAGCCACGTGATCCGCGGCGAGGAGCATCTTTCCAACACGCCGCGCCAGCTTATGATTTACGAAGCGTTCGGCTGGGAACCGCCGCAGTTTGCGCATCTGGCGCTGATCCTCAATCAGGACGGCAAAAAGATGAGCAAACGCGATGAAAGCATCATTCAGTTTATCGAGCAGTATCGTGACCTCGGCTTCCTGCCGGATGCAATCGTCAACTTTCTCGTGCTGCTTGGCTGGTCACCGGGCGGAGAAGAGGAGATTTTCTCCATGGAAGATCTGGTCAAGATTTTCTCGATGGAGCGTGTCAGCAAGTCGCCAGCCGTTTTCGACTCGACAAAAATGAACTGGATGAACAACTACTACCTCAAGCGTGAACCTCTCGATACCATCACGGACTTGTGCATTCCGCACCTGCAAAAGGCAGGCTTTATTGAAGAGGAGCTGAGCGAGGAAAAGCGCGAATGGGTACGCAGCATCGTGGCCCTGTATCAGGAACAGATGTCCTACTGTGCGCAAATTGTTCCGTTGGCCGCCCTTTTCTTCCTGGAGGAAGTAGTGTACGATGAAGAGGCGAAGGCTGTATTGCAGGAGCCTCAACTGCCTGAAGTCCTGGCGTCGTTCAAAAAGCACCTGGAAGCCCACAGCGAATATAATGTGGATACCATCAAGGCTGTATTGAAGGAAGTGCAAAAAGAGACCGGCCACAAAGGAAAGGCGCTGTTTATGCCCATTCGCGTGGCGGCAACCGGTCAGGCGCACGGCCGCGACCTCGGCGAAACCCTTTACCTGCTCGGCCGCGACAAAGTGCTGGAGCGAGTGGAGCGCGTGTTGGCCAAAGGCGAGTAAACATCCATACGTGTTTTCATAGGAATAGGCGTTGAACAGGAGAAGTACGGGAGTATTCGCGTCCCCAGAGAGGATGGGCAGGTGAGAGCCATCCGGCGTGGACTTCCGGAAATGCCCCTGGGAGCTATTGGCTGAACCTGCCGTCAAGCGGACAGCAGTAAGCTGAATCGGGCCCCGCCGTTATCGGGAAATGAGCGAAATGATCTGAACGGACGGCTGGATGCTGTTGTTCACGTTCATTTAAGCAGAGTGGAACCGCGGTGTACGCCGTCTCTGCGCCTTCTGATTAAAGAGGGCGTGCGAGGCGGCTTTTTTACATGTGAATTCTCAATGTTTGTCAGGGGGTGTCACCATGTTAAAAGAGATGAAAGAAGACATACAAGCTGTTTTTGAGCGGGATCCCGCGGCGCGCAGTACACTGGAGGTTGTGTTGACCTATGCCGGCCTGCATGCCATTTGGGGACACCGCATCGCGCACAAGCTGTGGAAAGCCGGATGGCTGACATTGGCCAGGGTCGTGTCCCAACTAACGCGCTTCTTCACGGGGATTGAGATTCATCCGGGCGCTCGCATCGGCAAAGGGCTGTTTATTGACCACGGAGCGGGAGTCGTCATCGGGGAAACATGCGAAATCGGCGACAACGTCACCATTTATCAAGGGGTTACCCTCGGCGGTACGGGCAAGGAAAAAGGAAAGCGTCACCCCACTGTGGGCAACAATGTCATTATTGCAACCGGGGCAAAGGTGTTGGGCTCGTTCAAGATCGGCGACAACTCCAAAATCGGAGCCGGCGCCATCGTGCTGCAGGAAGTCCCGCCCAATTCCACCGTTGTCGGCATGAAGGCAAGGATCGTTGTACAGGACGGGAAGCGGATCACCTACGACCTGGATCACTGCAACCTACCTGACCCGATCGCTGACGCCATGCGGCACATGCAGAACGAAATTGAACAACTTCGCAAAGAATTGAACGCTTTGAAGGAGGAAAAAAAGGAAAATGAGCATTCAATTTTATAATACGCTGACACGACAGAAGGAAAATTTCGTTCCGCTTGAGCCGGGCAAGGTAAAAATGTACGTTTGCGGCCCCACCGTGTACAACTACATCCACATCGGCAACGCGCGGCCGGCCATCGTGTTTGACACGTTGCGCCGCTATCTGCAGTACCGGGGGTTCGACGTCACATTTGTACAAAATATCACCGACGTCGACGACAAGCTGATTCGAGTGGCCAATGAAGAGGGTACGACCGTAAAGGAAGTGGCCGATCGCTATACCGACGCCTACAACGAGGATTTGCAGTCCCTCAATGTCCTGCCGCCGGACATTCAGCCGCGCGTCATGCAGACCATACCAGAGATCATCGAGTTTATCGAAGGGCTCATGGAGAAAGGCTATGCGTACGAAAGGGAAGGCGACGTTTATTTCCGCACCGGCCGCTTCAACGAGTACGGCAAACTGTCCCATCAGCCTCTGGACGACCTGCAGGCGGGCGCTCGGGTCGAGGTCAGCGAAAAGAAGGAAAGTCCCATTGACTTCGCACTTTGGAAAGCGGCGAAGCCGGGCGAGATCTACTGGGATAGTCCGTGGGGCCAAGGGCGCCCGGGATGGCATATCGAATGCTCGGCGATGGCGCTGAAGTTTCTCGGCGAGTCAATCGACATCCATGCAGGGGGAACCGATCTGGTTTTCCCGCATCACGAAAACGAGATCGCGCAATCGGAATGCTTTACCGGCAAGGTGTTTGCCCGCTACTGGCTGCACAACGGCATGCTGAACATCAACAACGAAAAAATGTCCAAGTCGCTCGGCAACTTCCTCTTGACGCGCGATCTCGTAAAGCAGTACGGCGGTCAGTTGATCCGCTTTTTCATGCTGCTGGGTCACTACCGCGGGCCCATCAATTTCAGCGAGGACCTTTTGGAGCAGGCTTCAAACGGCCTGGAACGCATCACCACCGCGTATGCCAATCTGCTGCACCGCATGGAGACGGCGCGTCCCGAGGAGCCAAACGGCCTGGCCGACGAGCAGTCGAAAACCATCCGCGAGCTGCGGGAGAAGTTTATCGCGGAAATGGACGATGACCTCAACACTGCCAACGCCATTACCGTATTGTTCGACCTGGTGAAGGAAGCGAACCTCTACATGCGCAACCAAAACGTCGGGAAAGATCAGCTGATTGCCTATCGCGATCTGTTCCTGGAACTGACCGGTGTGCTGGGATTGAAGCTGGAGCAGCAGGATGAGCTTCTGGACGACGAAATCGAGGCGTTGATTGCCGAGCGGACGGAAGCGCGCAAGTTGCGCAACTTTGCCCGCGCCGACGAAATCCGCGATTTGCTTGGCGCCAAAGGCATCGTGTTGGAAGATACGCCGCAGGGCGTTCGCTGGCGTCGCAAATAAAAAAGGGGACCACTGAACATATGCAAAAGGAAGATTTGGCCCGCGATCCCAAAATGACCAACCCGCTGGTGCTCGCTTTTCTCGGTGACGCCACCTATGCCCACTGTGTGCGATATCACCTGATCGCCCGCGGCATGGTGAAACCGAACCAGCTGCACAAGGAAGCCAACCGTTATGTGTCGGCAAAAGCGCAGGCGAATATTTTGCTGACGCTCATGCCGACACTGACGGAAGAAGAGTTGGGTGTGGTGAAGCGCGGCCGCAACGCCAAGTCTGGTTCAACGGCGAAAAACGCGGACATCATCGACTATCGGCACGCCACAGCTTTTGAGGCGCTGATCGGCTACCTCTATCTGAGCGGAAGGGAAGAGCGTGTTGCGGAAATCATGCAGCAGGCCTTTGCGATTGTGGAAGGAGTAAGTGGACATGAGTGAAGAATGGATTGTCGGGAAAAACCCGGTGATAGAAGCGCTCCGCTCGGGGCGAACCATCAACAAGATCTGGATTGCCGAAGGTGTGAACAAAAACCTGATGGGCCCCGTCTTTTCGCTGGCTAAGGAACAGGGGGTTATCGTGACCGCTGCCAATCGCAAAAAGCTTGACCAGCTCAGTGGAACCGATAATCATCAGGGCGTGATTGCCTCTGTGGCCGCCTATGATTACGTTGAGGTAGAAGATATACTGGCGAGAGCAAAAGAACGCAACGAAGCGCCGTTTCTCATTTTGCTGGACGAGCTGGAGGATCCCCACAATCTCGGTTCCATTATGCGGACAGCCGACGCAGTGGGGGCTCACGGCATTGTGATTCCGAAACGGCGCTCGGTCAGCCTAACCGCAACGGTCGCCAAAGCGTCGGCGGGCGCCATCAATTACGTGCCGGTTGCGCGCGTCACCAACCTGGTTCGGACGATTGAAGAGCTGAAGGAACAGGGCGTTTGGGTGGCCGGAACGGACGCCAGCGCGAAGCAGGATTTCCGCGAAGGCGATTACAGCATGCCGATTGCCATCGTCATCGGCAGTGAAGGCAAGGGCATCAGCCGCCTGGTGCGGGAGAACTGCGACTTTCTCTACCGTTTGCCGATGGCAGGGCAAGTCACATCATTGAACGCCTCTGTGGCCGCTGCTCTCTTGATGTACGAAGTGTATCGCGCAAGGAGTCCGCTGCCGGCCAAGGTGAAATAAGATGGCAAAAAAGAAGGCAAAACAGCTGTTGATCGTCGATGGCTACAACATCATTGGGGCCTGGCCCGATTTGCGCGCGCTCAAAGACCAGGATCGCATGGACGACGCGCGCGACCTTCTTATTTCCAAGCTGGCCGATTATCAGAGTTTTTCCGGCATCAAGGTGATGATCGTCTTTGACGCTTACACCGTACCTGGCATTGGTCGACAGATGAATGATTACCAGGTGGAGATCTACTACACGGCGCAAAAAGAGACGGCGGACGAAAAAATTGAAAAACTGGTCTCGCAATTTTACGAGAAAAATCGACAAATTTATGTAGCGACGTCAGATTACACCTCCCAACGTGTCATCTTCGGCCAGGGAGCGCTGAGAAAATCAGCCCGGGAGTTGTTGCTAGACATAGAAAGCGCAGGGAAAGAAATCAAACAGCAGGTGGACAAGACGCGGGAAGACCGCTTCTCCAAGCGGATCTCGTTAGATGAAGAAATAGCGAAAATATTCGAAAAATGGCGAAGGGAATAAGTGAGACTTGGTTGACGCTTTTTTACGGGTTCATGTATAATAGCCGTATCTGTGGAAAGCCTGTGGAAAATCCGTGGAAATCAGTCGGCGGAGGGATCGTTCGTGAGTATGGACCTCAAGGAATTGAAACATTCCCAATATGAACTGATGTCCGATGAAGAAGTAGTCGACCTGGTAAGAGAGAATGATGCCGAAGCCCTTGAATACCTGATTAACAAATACAAGAACTTCGTTCGGGCCAAAGCTCGTTCCTATTTCTTGATCGGGGCAGACCGCGAAGACATCGTGCAGGAAGGCATGATTGGGCTGTACAAGTCGATTCGCGATTTTCGAGGAGACAAACTCACGTCATTCAAAGCCTTTGCCGAGCTGTGCATCACCCGTCAGATTATTACGGCGATTAAGACCGCTACTCGCCAAAAGCATATACCGCTAAACTCTTACGTTTCACTGGACAAGCCCATTTACGACGAAGATTCGGATCGCACCCTGCTTGATGTGATTTGCGGCACCAAGGTCACGGATCCCGAAGAACTTTTCATCAACCGTGAAGAGTTCGACGACATCGAAGGCAAGATGAGCGAGATCCTCAGCGATTTGGAGCGGCAGGTGCTCATGCTTTATCTGGACGGGCGTTCCTATCAGCAAATTGCCGTAGAGCTGAAGCGACACGTAAAATCCATCGACAATGCCCTGCAGCGCGTAAAGCGTAAGCTGGAACGATATCTGGAAGGAAGAGAGATTCATTTGTAAACGATGGGTCTCTTTTTAATTTTCCAACAATGTTTGAACAATGGAACAAAATGCTGTTCTCTTGTCAAGCCGTTTTGTTGACATGAAGATGCCGGTGTGATAAATTTGTTTAGGTAGCCATAGACTATGAATCTATGGTTGCTTCTTTGAAATGGTCAGGAAAAAGTAGCGGTTTTCCCGTACTATTTTACTTCATGGTATCAAGAACGCAGGTTTGAAATGAGATGGAGGTGGCAATAAATGCGAGTAAACATTACGTTAGCGTGCACCGAGTGTGGTGAGCGTAACTATATCTCCACGAAGAACAAGCGCACGACAACTGAGCGTGTGGAACTGAAAAAGTATTGCTCCCGCGACAAGAAGCACACAGTCCATCGTGAGACGAAGTAATTATGGATGCGACGAAGTCTGGGGGTGGCACTGTGGGTTTCCTAGCTAAAATCGGAGCCGGGTTTCGCCGCACTGGCGAGTTTTTCGGTGACGTCATGTCCGAACTGAAGAAAGTCCGTTGGCCGAACCGCAAAGAGCTGACCACCTATACGGTCGTCGTTCTGATTGCGGTAACGCTGCTCGCGATTTTCTTTTTCGCCATTGACTTGGGGATCTCGCGCTTGATCGATTTGATTTTAGGGAAGTAATTTGAAGCCTAGGAGGGACGGACGGGTAACGTCCTTGTGGATATGGAAAAAGCATGGTACGTGGTTCATACTTACTCAGGATATGAAAACAAGGTAAAAACCAATTTGGAAAAGCGTGTCGAGTCGATGGGCATGGAAGATAAAATCTTCCGCGTTCTTGTCCCTACTGAAGAAGAGATAGAGACAAAGGATGGCAAAAAGCGCACCGTCACGAAAAAGGTTTTTCCTGGGTATGTCCTTGTTGAGATGGTGATGACCGACGACTCTTGGTACGTGGTCCGCAACACCCCTGGGGTTACCGGCTTTGTCGGATCCACTGGCGCCGGTTCCAAACCGACCGCACTGCGTCCGGAAGAGGCGGATACGATTCTCCGTCAGATGGGATTCGAGCTTCCGAAAGTCAAAGTCGACTTCGCGCTCCGCGACATGGTCCGTGTAACGGATGGTCCGTTTACCAACCGCACTGGCGAAATCATCGAGATTCAACCAGACCGGCAAAAGGTTCGTGTTCTGGTGGATATCTTTGGTCGCGAAACACCGGTTGAACTGGATTTTACACAAGTTCAAAAATTGGATTAGGATTCATCTTGAAAAGTATCGCGCTATGTGGTACATTTCATTTTGTTTCTGGAATCCCCGTTTGGATATCTGGGGTTCCCGACTCTCACTGTCATTTAGAAAGTCTACATAGGCTTTCGGTCAATAGGTGGGAGGGGGCGCGCCCCCGCAATACCACATTTGAAGTAAGGAGGTGTCTTACGTGGCTAAGAAGGTTATCCGCGTAATTAAACTACAAATCCCGGCAGGTAAAGCGAATCCTGCACCTCCAGTAGGTCCGGCTCTCGGTCAAGCTGGTGTTAACATCATGGGTTTCTGTAAAGAGTTCAACGCTCGTACAGAAAGCGAAGTTGGAATGATCATTCCGGTTGAAATTACGGTTTATGAAGACCGTTCCTTCACCTTCATCACGAAGACTCCGCCTGCAGCTGTTCTGTTGAAAAAAGCTGCTGGTATCGAGTCTGGCTCCGGTGTACCGAACAAGACGAAGGTAGCTACCCTGAAGCGCGACAAGGTTCGCGAAATCGCGGAACTGAAGCGTCCTGACCTGAATGCGGCTGATGTAGAAGCAGCTATGCGCATGATCGAGGGTACTGCTCGTTCCATGGGTATCGTGATCGAAGACTAATGGTTGTGTTGTGAGGGGGTACAGACAATGTGCCCCTTGTTTGTGGGAGGATGAAACCGCTACGACCACATTGAAGGGAGATTTGAAAAAATGGCAAAACACGGCAAGAAGTATCAAGAAGCTGCCAAGTTGATCGATAAAAACAAAGTATACGAGGTAACGGAAGGTATCGAACTCGTGAAAAAGGCGGCTTCCGCCAAGTTCGATGAAACCGTTGAAGCAGCATTCCGTTTGGGTGTAGACCCGAAACGTGCTGACCAACAAATTCGTGGTGCTGTTGTGCTGCCGCACGGTACCGGTAAAGTTCAACGCGTTCTCGTATTCGCAAAAGGCGAGAAGGCGAAAGAAGCAGAAGCTGCAGGCGCTGACTACGTCGGCGATGCAGACATGATTGCAAAAATCCAAGGCGGCTGGTTCGATTTTGACGTCGTAGTAGCTACGCCTGACATGATGGGTGAAGTAGGTAAACTGGGTCGTGTACTCGGTCCAAAAGGCCTCATGCCAAACCCGAAAACAGGTACCGTTACGTTCGACGTGACCAAAGCCGTTAACGAAATCAAAGCGGGTAAAATCGAGTACCGCGTTGACAAAGCAGGTAACATCCACGCTCCGATCGGTAAAGTATCCTTCGATACCGAAAAGCTGGCTGAAAACCTGGCTGCATTGACCGAAGCGCTGAACCGTGCGAAACCGGCTGCAGCAAAAGGCGTGTACATGAAAAACGTATCCATCAGCTCCACGATGGGTCCTGGCGTACGCGTCGCTGTAAAATAATGACACTTGACTTCCTTTTGGGAAGTTGTTAAGATAGTGCCTGTTGATGAAAAGAATATTGTCATGCCGTAGACAGAAGGTGCGGAACTCTTGAAAAGAGTGAAGCTTAATATCCCTCCGAGGCGTGTAATGGAATTGACAAGGAAAGCGTGCTTTTCCTTTGCGATAGAACATTATGCCCTCGTATGTCTGCGAGGGCATTCTTCTTTTTTCAAGGATAGAGCACGGGAGGTGTAAACAATGGCAGAAATTCGTCCAACCGTTATTCGTGAAGAAAAAGTACAAGCGGTGAATGAAATCGCTGCGAAGCTCCGTGAAAGCCAAACCACTGTTGTGGCTGACTACCGCGGTCTGACTGTAGCGCAAGTAACTGAACTCCGCAAACAACTGCGTGAAGCAGGCGTTGAATTCGTGGTTCTGAAAAACACCCTGACTCGTCTCGCCACTGCGAAAGAGAACCTGAGTGAACTGGATCAGTACCTGACCGGTCCAAACGCAATCGCGTTCTCCAAAGACGATGTCGTCGCTCCGGCGAAAATTCTGGCTGACTTCGCGAAGAAGAACGAAAAGCTGGAAATCAAGGGCGGTGTGATCGAAGGGAAAGTTGTTGGCCCGGCTCAAATCCAAGCGCTGGCAACCCTGCCTTCCCGCGAAGGTCTCCTGTCCATGCTCCTCAGCGTACTGCAAGCTCCGATGCGCAACTTCGCGCTCGCAGTCAAGGCGGTTGCAGAGCAAAAAGAAGGCCAAGGCGCGTAATCGCCTAGCTGGGTAACGAACAGTATCATCTACTAAATTTCCTTGAATGGGAGGATATGAAAATGAGCAAAGAGCAAATCCTGGAAGCGATTAAAGGCATGTCCGTTCTCGAACTGAACGATCTGGTAAAAGCAATTGAAGAAGAATTCGGCGTAACTGCTGCTGCTCCTGTAGCTGTAGTTGCTGGCGGCGGTGCTGCTGAAGCGGTTGCTGAGCAAACTGAGTTCACTGTAAACCTGGTAAGCGGCGGCGCTTCCAAAATCAACGTAATCAAAGTTGTTCGCGAGCTGACTGGTCTTGGTCTGAAAGAAGCAAAAGACCTGGTAGACAACGCTCCGAAGACACTCAAAGAAGGCGTGTCCAAAGAAGAAGCGGAATCCCTGAAAGCAAAACTCGAAGAAGCAGGCGCAACTGTAGAAATCAAGTAAGTTTGCTTCAGAGCGGAAATATCCCCTTGCCGGTGGCAGGGGGTTTTTCTGTACATCCTAGGAACAGCCCCTTGAATAGGGTTAGGGGCCCCGCCCGGCGCAGCATGGCCCCCGCTCGGCACATACTGGGCCCCGCCCGACCCAGCGAATGCTATGATCGGGTGGGTGGAGCCTAGCGAACGCCGAGTGGGAAGAGCGATAGCTTAAGCCGGGTGGGTAATTTTCGGAAAGGTGGATGACTCTTGTCGGATCATTACTACACCAGCCGCCCCGCCGTACCGCATGACGAGCGGGAATTTACCTTTGAGCTCCGCGGGTTCCAACTGCGGTTTGTCACCGACGCCGGGGTTTTTTCCCGTGACCGGATTGATTTTGGCAGCGTGCTGTTGATCGAAACGATGGAGATTGCGAGCGACGCCGATGTTCTGGACGTGGGATGCGGATACGGGCCGATTGGACTGACGGCTGCCAGGCTGGCTGAGAGGGGACACGTCACCATGATCGATGTGAATGAACGGGCCGTTGAGCTGGCTCGCAGGAATGCTGCAGCAAACGGCATCCAAAACGTCAACATTCTCGTCAGTGACGTCTACAGCGCCGTTTCGGACAAACAATTTGACGTCATTTTGACAAACCCGCCAATTCGGGCCGGCAAAGAGATCGTCCACCGCATTTTTACAGAGGGGCATCAGCGGCTGAAAGAGGGCGGCCACTTGTGGGTGGTCATCCAGAAGAAGCAGGGAGCGCCTTCTGCTCTGAAAAAGCTGCAGGAAACGTATGCGGAAGTAGAAGAGGTAGAGCGGAGCAAAGGTTACTTCATCTTCAAAGCGCGTAAATAAGTCTTGCATTCCGAAAACAAATCCCTTGACGTAAATTTTTGGTTGTGATAGCATTATAAAATGTCAATATGGGATTATTGTCTAATTTGAAGGGTTTCCTGTTTGTCAAGCGTTTTTCTTCTTTTTTGTCAAAAAAGGAGGAATGCTGGTGTAAAAAGATGGGAATTCTTTTAAAATAGAGATTCTCTGGGTTAAAAATGGTGTTACTGGTTTAACCCATTTTTATTTTGTGTGCAAACACAACATGAGGGGTGAATGAGTTGGCAGGTAAGTTGATTCAAAGCGGCCGACACCGCCAGCGTCGTACGTATTCACGTATTAACGAGGTGCTGGGTCTTCCAAATCTCATTGAGATTCAGCAAAAATCCTACCAATGGTTCTTGGACGAAGGGCTGCGCGAAATGTTCCAAGATATTTCGCCAATTCAAGACTTTACGGGGAACCTTGTTCTTGAGTTCATCGACTACAGCTTGGGCGAACCCAAATATGATGTTGATGAATCGAAAGAGCGTGACGTTACCTATGCGGCACCTCTGCGGGTAAAAGTTCGTTTGTTAAACAAAGAGACGGGTGAAGTGAAGGAACAAGAGGTCTTCATGGGTGACTTCCCGCTCATGACGGAAACGGGAACCTTCATTATCAACGGAGCTGAGCGCGTCATCGTCAGCCAGCTTGTTCGTTCCCCAAGTGTGTACTACAACAACAAAGTAGATAAAAACGGTAAACAGACGTTTACCGCTACCGTGATTCCGAACCGCGGCGCATGGCTGGAGCTGGAAACCGATGCGAAAGACGTCATCTACGTGCGTATCGACCGTACCCGCAAAATCCCGG
Source organism: Brevibacillus soli (assembly GCF_044759095.2). Taxonomy (NCBI): domain Bacteria; kingdom Bacillati; phylum Bacillota; class Bacilli; order Caryophanales; family Paenibacillaceae; genus Brevibacillus; species Brevibacillus soli. Next base: position 37,549 of record NZ_JBIYSM020000026.1, on the reverse strand, counting down.
TAACGGTTCTTTTGCGTGCGCTTGGCTTCAGTTCTGACGTGGAGATTCTCAATCTTCTCGGTGAGGACGAGTACATTAAAAACACGCTGGAAAAAGACAACACCGACTCTACGGAAAAAGCGTTGATTGAAATCTACGAGCGTCTCCGTCCAGGGGAACCGCCGACGGTTGACAACGCGAAGAGCCTGCTTGTTTCCCGCTTCTTTGATCCGAAGCGGTACGACCTCGCTTCCGTCGGTCGATACAAAATGAACAAAAAGCTTCATATTAAAAGCCGTCTGTACAACCAACGCCTGGCTGAAACGCTGGTCGACACGACAACAGGCGAAATCATTGCCGAAGCTGGTCAAATTATTGACCGCCGGATCATGGATCGCATTTTGCCGGCACTGGAAGAGAGCGTCGGGTTCATCGACGTTCGCACCCACGGCGGCGTTCTGGAAGAAGACTCGATACGTCTTCAGTCCATCAATATCTTCTCGCCGAACGAAGACGGCAAGATTATCAAAGTCATCGGCAACGGAAATGTAGACAAATCGGTCAAACACATTACGCCGGCCGACATCGTGGCTGCGATCAACTACTTCATTAACCTGCTGCACGGCGTAGGAAACACGGACGACATCGACCATCTGGGCAACCGTCGTCTTCGTTCCGTCGGGGAACTCTTGCAGAATCAGTTCCGCATCGGTCTTTCCCGCATGGAGCGCGTGGTGCGCGAGCGTATGTCCATTCAGGATCAAAACCAGATTACGCCGCAAGCGTTGATCAACATCCGTCCGGTCATCGCGGCGATCAAGGAGTTCTTCGGAAGCTCCCAGCTCTCCCAGTTCATGGACCAAACCAACCCGCTGGCAGAGCTGACGCATAAACGCCGTCTCTCCGCACTCGGTCCGGGTGGTTTGACGCGTGAGCGCGCCGGGTTCGAAGTGCGCGACGTTCACCACTCTCACTACGGCCGCATGTGTCCGATTGAGACGCCGGAGGGTCCAAACATCGGTTTGATCAACTCTCTGTCTACCTATGCGCGCATCAACGATTACGGTTTCATTGAAACGCCTCGTCGTAAAGTGGATCCGGAGACAGGTTGCGTTTTGGACGAAATCGTCTACCTGACGGCGGACGAAGAAGACGTCTACAACGTGGCGCAGGCCAACCAGCCGCTCGACGAAGAGGGACGTTTTGTCAACGAAATGGTAATCTGCCGCCGCAAAGGCGAGATCCTGAGCGTACCGCGCGACAAGGTCGACTACATGGACGTTTCCCCAAAACAGGTTGTGTCCGTAGCGACTGCGTTGATTCCGTTCCTGGAAAACGACGACGCGAACCGCGCCCTGATGGGATCGAACATGCAGCGTCAAGCCGTTCCGCTTTTGATTCCGCAAGCGCCGTTCGTCGGTACCGGAATGGAGCACAAAGCCGCTCAAGACTCCGGCGTTGCCATCGTGGCGAAATGGCCGGGGCAGGTTGAGCGTGTAACAGCGCGTGAAATCTGGGTTCGCCGCTATAAGGAAATCGACGGCAAAAAAGTAGCCGGTGACATCGACAAATACAAGCTGCACAAATTCATTCGCTCCAACCAGGGTACCTGCATCAACCAGCGCCCGATCGTGAAAAAAGGCGACTGGGTTGAGCCGGGTGACATCATCGGGGACGGACCGTCCACCGAGAAGGGCGAATTGGCGCTGGGCCGCAACGTCATCGTAGCGTTTATGACCTGGGAAGGTTACAACTACGAAGACGCCATCCTGCTGAGCGAAAAACTGGTCAAAGATGACGTGTATACGTCTATCCACATTGAAGAATACGAGTCCGAAGCCCGCGATACGAAGCTGGGGCCGGAAGAAATCACCCGCGACATTCCAAACGTGGGCGAAGACGCGCTGAAAAACCTCGACGAACGCGGTATCGTTCGCGTTGGTGCGGAGATTCAGGACGGCGACATCCTCGTCGGTAAGGTAACGCCGAAAGGAGTAACCGAGCTGACGGCGGAAGAACGCCTCCTGCACGCGATCTTCGGAGAGAAAGCGCGTGAAGTGCGCGATACGTCCCTGCGCGTACCGCACGGCGGTTCCGGAATCGTTGTCGATGTAAAAGTATTTACCCGCGACAACGGCGACGAATTGCCGCCAGGCGTTAACCAGCTGGTACGTGTGTACATTGCGCAAAAACGGAAGATCTCTGTCGGCGACAAGATGGCGGGCCGCCACGGTAACAAAGGGGTTATCGCCCGGATCATGCCGGAAGAGGATATGCCGTTCCTGCCGGATGGTTCTCCAGTTGAAATCGTCCTCAACCCATTGGGCGTACCGTCCCGGATGAACATCGGTCAGGTATTGGAAACCCACTTGGGTATGGCGGCGAAAATGCTGGGTATCCACGTGGCAACACCGGTCTTTGACGGCGCCCGACAAGAGGACGTCTTCAAGACTCTGGAAGAAGCAGGTCTGGACCGCGACGGGAAAACCATCTTGTACGACGGTCGTACCGGTGAGCCGTTTGACCGCCGCGTGACAGTCGGTTGCGTGTACATGCTGAAGCTGGCTCACTTGGTTGACGACAAAATCCACGCTCGTTCCACTGGTCCTTACTCGCTCGTTACGCAGCAGCCGCTGGGCGGTAAAGCGCAGTTCGGCGGTCAGCGTTTCGGGGAGATGGAGGTTTGGGCACTGGAAGCTTACGGTGCAGCCTACACCTTGCAAGAGATCCTCACCGTCAAATCCGACGACGTCGTGGGCCGCGTGAAAACCTACGAAGCGATCGTCAAGGGCGAAAACGTACCGGAGCCCGGCGTTCCTGAATCGTTTAAGGTTCTGATCAAGGAACTGCAAAGCTTGGGTATGGATGTGAAGATCCTGTCTGAAGACGAGCAGGAAATCGAAATGCGCGAAATGGAAGACGAGGACGAGGGAACAGGCGAAAAGCTGAATCTCGTGCTTGAAGGTGGAAGCTTGGACGAAGAGTAAGATTCCGGTACAAAGGGAGGTAACGCCCTGTGATAGACGTTAACAATTTCGAATACATGAAGATTGGTTTGGCTTCCCCGGACAAGATCCGCTCTTGGTCTTTCGGGGAAGTGAAAAAGCCTGAAACAATCAACTACCGTACGTTGAAACCGGAAAAGGACGGGTTGTTCTGCGAGCGCATCTTCGGTCCGACCAAGGACTGGGAGTGCCATTGCGGAAAGTACAAGCGCGTTCGTTACAAAGGCGTTGTGTGCGATCGCTGCGGCGTTGAAGTGACCCGCGCCAAGGTTCGTCGTGAACGGATGGGGCACATTGAACTGGCTGCCCCCGTCTCTCACATCTGGTACTTCAAAGGCATCCCGAGCCGCATGGGACTCGTCCTTGACATGTCTCCCCGCTCGCTCGAGGAAGTCATCTACTTTGCTTCTTATGTGGTAACCGATCCGGGTGACACCCCGCTGGATAAAAAACAGCTCCTGTCTGAGAAGGAATACCGCAACTACCGTGAAAAGTACGGGTACTCCTTCCAGGCGATGATGGGGGCAGAGGCAATCAAGCGCCTGCTCGCGGAAATTGACCTGGACAAAGAAGTAGACTTTTTGAAGGAAGAGCTGAAGACGGCACAGGGCCAACGCCGCAACCGCGCCATTAAGCGCCTGGAAGTGCTCGAGGCATTCCGCAACTCCGGAAACCGTCCTGAATGGATGGTCATGGATGTTCTGCCGGTTATTCCACCGGAACTGCGTCCAATGGTTCAGCTGGACGGCGGACGCTTTGCCACGTCCGACTTGAACGACCTGTACCGACGGGTAATCAACCGTAACAATCGTCTGAAGCGCCTCCTGGAACTGGGAGCGCCGGACATTATCGTACAGAACGAAAAGCGCATGCTGCAGGAAGCAGTCGACGCTCTGATCGACAACGGACGCCGCGGCCGACCGGTTACCGGTCCGGGTAACCGCCCGCTCAAATCCTTGAGCCACATGCTGAAGGGTAAGCAAGGTCGTTTCCGTCAAAACCTGCTGGGTAAGCGTGTGGACTACTCCGGCCGTTCCGTTATCGTCGTCGGCCCCAACCTGAAAATGTATCAGTGCGGTCTGCCGAAAGAGATGGCGCTGGAACTGTTCAAGCCGTTCGTCATGAAAGAACTGGTGGCAAAAGGGCTGGCCCATAACATCAAGAGCGCCAAGCGCAAAGTGGAACGCGTTCAGCCTGAGGTATGGGACGTACTTGAAGACGTGATTCGCGAGCATCCGGTACTTCTCAACCGCGCCCCCACACTGCACCGTCTCGGTATTCAGGCGTTTGAGCCGGTTCTCGTAGAAGGCCGCGCCATCCGCCTGCACCCGCTCGTATGTACCGCGTACAATGCGGACTTTGACGGTGACCAGATGGCTGTTCACGTTCCGCTCTCGGCTGAGGCGCAAGCAGAAGCGCGCATTCTCATGCTGGCAGCGCAAAACATTTTGAACCCGAAAGACGGGAAGCCGGTCGTTACTCCGTCCCAGGACATGGTACTCGGCTCGTACTACCTCACTCTGGAACGCGAAGGCGACAGAGGCGAAGGCAGCGTTTACCGTGATCCGCACGATGCGATTGCCGCTTACCAACAAGGCTTCATCAGCCTGCATACACGGATTGCTGTCCCGACGAAAAGCTTGAATAAAACTTCCTTTACCGAAGAGCAGAAGCAGGCTTTGCTGGTAACGACCGTGGGTAAATTGATCTTCAACGAGATCTTCCCGCCGGAACTGCCGTACATCAACGTTCCGACCAAAGGAAACCTGCAAAACGGCGTGCCAAACGAGTACTTCATCTTCGAAAAAGGTACGAACGTAAAAGAATTTATTAAGAAACTGCCTGACCAGGGAGCTGTGAAGAAAGGCTTCCTCGGAACGATCATTTCCGAGTGCTTCCGTCGTTTTGGCACGATGCAAACGTCCATGATCCTCGACAAGATCAAGGAACTTGGGTTTATGTACTCGACCAAAGCAGGCATCACGATTGCCGTTGCCGACATCGTGGTTCCGGAGAAGAAAAAAGAGATTCTCGATGCGGCGGATGAAAAGGTAGCAACCGTCATGACGCAGTACCGCCGCGGTCTGATTACCGAAGACGAGCGCTATGACCGGGTCATCTCCATCTGGTCCAAGGCGAAGGACGAAGTAACCGACGTCTTGATGAAGTCCATGGATAAGTTCAACGCGATTTTCATGATGGCCAACTCCGGTGCCCGCGGTAACGTGTCACAGATTACCCAGCTGGCAGGTATGCGCGGTCTGATGGCGAACCCGTCCGGACGGATCATCGAGTTGCCGATTAAATCCAACTTCCGTGAAGGTCTGACCGTATTGGAGTACTTTATTTCCACACACGGTGCCCGTAAAGGTTTGGCCGATACCGCGCTGCGTACGGCAGATTCCGGTTACCTGACCCGCCGTCTCGTCGACGTTGCCCAGGATGTGATTGTCCGCGAAGAAGATTGCGGAACGGATAAAGGCATCCGCGTTACGGCGATCAAAGACGGAAAAGAAGAGATCGAGAAACTCTCCGACCGCCTGACCGGCCGCACCTGCTTCGAAACCGTTCGCCATCCGGAGACGGGCGAAGTGATTGTCGGCCGCAACGAGGAGATCACGGAAGAGGTAGCGGAATACATCGAAAAACTGGGCATCAAGGAAGTATACATCCGCAACGTTCTGGCTTGCCGCACCAGCCACGGTGTCTGCAAACGATGCTATGGACGCAACCTGGCGACAGGCGCCGAGGTGGAAATCGGCGAAGCGGTTGGTATTATTGCAGCTCAGTCCATCGGTGAACCGGGTACCCAGCTGACGATGCGTACGTTCCACACCGGCGGGGTTGCCGGAGACGACATTACCCAAGGTTTGCCGCGTATTCAAGAGCTGTTTGAAGCGCGCAATCCGAAGGGGCAGGCGGTCATCTCCGAAATCGACGGGGAAGTTGTAGACATTCGCGAAGGCAAAGACCGCCGAGAAATCGAAGTCCGCGGCGAAGCGGAAAACAAGGTGTACGCTGTTCCGTACGGCTCCCGCATCAAGGTGTCTGTCGGCACCAAGCTGAATGCGGGTGACGAGTTGACTGAGGGTTCCGTGGATCCGAAGGAGATGCTCAAGGTGCGCGGCATGCGCGGCGTATCCAACTACATCCTGCAAGAGGTACAAAAGGTTTACCGCATGCAGGGGGTAGAAATCAACGACAAGCACGTCGAGGTCATGATTCGCCAGATGCTCCGCAAGCTGCGCGTCATCGACAGCGGCGATACCGATCTCCTGCCGGGCTCTTACGTGGAAGTGCCGGAGTTCGAACAAGCGAACGCCAAGGTACTCATGGAAGGCAAAAATCCGGCAGTCGGCCGTCCGGTCCTGCTCGGGATTACCAAGGCGTCGCTGGAGACAGATTCCTTCCTGTCGGCAGCGTCCTTCCAGGAGACCACTCGCGTCCTGACCGATGCCGCAATCAAGGGCAAGGTAGACCGCCTGCTAGGTCTCAAGGAAAACGTCATTATCGGAAAACTTGTCCCAGCAGGGACCGGTATGGCGCGCTACCGCAACACCAAGGTACAGACCCGCGCAGAATTCGAAGCGCAAGCGAATCAAAACCAGGAAGAACGCGAAGCTGTTTCGGTAGAGTAAGAGAAGCAACCACGTGCCCGCCTTCGCGCGGGCACGTATTTTTAGATTTCGAGTTGACATCAACACGCCCAGCTGATATTATATTCAAGTGTGCCTGATACTCTGTACTTTGGAGGATATGAAACTCATGTCTTATGAAAAAGTAGAGCGGGCCAAGGAGCTGACAATCGGTGTGAAACAGACGATAAAGGCAGTGGAGAACCAACAGGTCGACACCGTGTTTATCGCTGAGGATGCCGATAAGCGTCTGACGCAAAAAGTCGCGCTCCTTTGCAAGGAGAAGGGTGTGCCAGTCATCTACGTCGATTCCATGCGCCGACTTGGCAAAGCGTGCGGAATTGAAGTGGGAGCGGCAACAGCCGCGATCAAAAAAAGTGGTTAACGATGTTTTTGTTGGCAGATCGCGCAGGCGGTTTGTCTGACAAGAACTTTCTATTTGACCCAAAAATGACTCACCTGGATCTGTGGTCTTAAACTGGATAATAAGAAGGGAGGTAACATCCATGCCTACAATGAACCAATTGGTACGTAAAGGTCGTAAAGACAAAGTCGAGAAGTCAAAATCCCCTGCTTTGCAAAAAGGGTACAACAGCTTCAAAAAGACTCAAACGAACCAAAGCTCTCCA
>NZ_JBIYSM020000026.1:10003-30077 GCF_044759095.2 Brevibacillus soli | reverse complement strand
TACTGCTGGTGTGAACAACCGTAAACAAGGCCGTTCCAAATACGGTACGAAGCGTCCGAAACCAGGCCAAGCTGCAGCAGGTGCTAAAAAGAAATAAGATCGCCTAATGAATGAGGCGTAAATAACATTCTGGTCAAAAGGAGGGAATACGATGCCACGTAAAGGTCCAGTTGCCCGTCGAGATGTATTGCCTGACCCGATTTACAACAGCAAATTGGTGACTCGTCTGATCAACAAGCTGATGTACGACGGTAAGCGCGGTGTAGCTCAAAACCTTCTCTATAACGCATTCAACATTATCCAGGAGCGCACTGGTCGCAATCCGATGGAAGTGTTCGAAGACGCTCTGAAAAACATCATGCCTGTACTCGAAGTAAAAGCCCGCCGTGTAGGTGGTGCGAACTACCAAGTACCGGTTGAAGTAAAACCTGAGCGCCGTACCACACTCGGTCTGCGTTGGTTGGTTAACTACGCTCGTACCCGTGGTGAAAAAACCATGGAACAACGTCTCGCAGCAGAAATCATTGACGCAGCCAACAATACTGGTGCAGCAGTGAAGAAGCGTGAGGACACTCATAAAATGGCTGAAGCAAACAAAGCGTTTGCACACTATCGCTGGTAGAATCCAAAGCGGGTCTCCGCTTTGGATATCCGCATATTCCGACACTATGAGGAGGAGCATACCAAATGGCTCGCGAGTTCTCTCTCAAGAATACGCGTAATATCGGTATCATGGCTCATATCGATGCTGGTAAGACCACGACTACCGAGCGTATTCTCTTCTACACCGGTCGCGTTCACAAGATTGGTGAAGTGCACGAAGGTGCCGCAACGATGGACTGGATGGAGCAAGAACAAGAGCGCGGTATCACCATTACCTCTGCTGCTACCACTGCTCAATGGAAAGGGCACCGCATCAACATCATTGACACGCCTGGTCACGTAGACTTCACTGTAGAGGTTGAGCGTTCCCTTCGCGTACTCGATGGTTCCGTAACCGTGTTTGATGCGAAAGGTGGCGTAGAGCCGCAAACCGAGACGGTATGGCGCCAAGCTGACCGTTACGGCGTACCGCGCATCTGCTACATCAACAAAATGGATATCATGGGTGCAAACTTCGACATGTGCGTAGAGCAAATCCGCACACGTCTGGGTGCAAAACCGGTTCCGATTCAATACCCGATCGGCGCAGAAGACAAGTTTGTCGGTATGGTTGACCTCGTTGAAATGAAAGCGATCATCTACACCGACGACCTTGGTAAAACGTCCGAAGCGACTGAAATCCCTGCAGAACTGAAAGACAAGTGTGAAGAGCTCCGTCTCCAGCTTGTTGAAGCAGCTGCCGAGCAAGACGAAGAACTGATGATGAAATACCTCGAAGGAGAAGAGCTGACGGTTGAAGAAATCAAAGCTGCTCTCCGTAAAGGTGTCATTGAGTGCAACATCGTTCTCGTTCTTTGCGGTTCTTCCTACAAAAACAAAGGGGTTCAACCGATGCTGGACGCGGTAGTAGAATACCTGCCATCTCCGGTAGACATCCCTGCAATCAAAGGCGTTCTGCCTGACACGGAAGAAGAAGTAACTCGTGAAGCTGACGACAACGGTCCGTTCTCTGCTCTTGCCTTCAAGATCATGACTGACCCGTACGTTGGTAAACTGACCTTCTTCCGCGTGTACTCCGGTACTTTGAGCTCCGGTTCCTACGTGCTGAACTCCACCAAAGGCAAGCGCGAGCGTATCGGTCGTATTCTGCAGATGCATGCGAACCACCGTGAAGAGATCAGTGTAGTTTACTCCGGTGACATTGCGGCTGCAGTAGGTCTCAAAGATACCACTACCGGTGACACTCTCTGCGACGAGAAGGCCCCGGTAATCCTGGAGTCCATGACCTTCCCAGAGCCGGTTATCTCCGTTGCGATCGAGCCGAAGTCCAAAGCGGACCAAGACAAGATGGGTATGGCTCTGTCCAAGCTGGCGGAAGAGGACCCGACCTTCAAAACGCATACGGATGAAGAAACCGGACAAACGATTATCTCCGGTATGGGTGAGCTTCACCTGGAGATCATCGTTGACCGTCTGAAGCGCGAATTCAAAGTAGATGCGAACGTAGGTGCCCCGCAAGTTGCGTACCGCGAGACATTCCGCGGCTCTGCAAAAGTGGAAGGTAAATTTGTTCGCCAATCCGGTGGTCGTGGTCAATACGGTCACGTTTGGGTGGAATTCTCTCCGCTCGAGCCGGGTAAAGGCTTCGAATTCGAGAACAAGATCGTCGGTGGTGTCGTTCCTCGCGAATACGTGCCTGCTGTTCAAGCCGGTATCGAGGAAGCGATGAAGAACGGTGTGTTGGCCGGCTACCCGCTGGTTGACATCAAAGCTGTTCTCGTCGACGGTAGCTACCACGATGTTGACTCCTCTGAGATGGCATTTAAAGTGGCTGGTTCCCTGGCTCTGAAAGAAGCTGCGAAGAAATGTGGCGCAGTCCTCCTCGAGCCGATTATGAAGGTTGAAGTAACTGTGCCGGAAGAGTACATGGGTGACGTAATGGGTGACCTGAACTCCCGTCGCGGACGCATCGAAGGTATGGAAGCTCGTGCAAATGCACAAGTTATCCGTGCGATGGTTCCGCTTTCCGAGATGTTCGGTTATTCCACAGTGCTTCGCTCCCGTACGCAAGGTCGCGGTCAGTACTCCATGCAAATCGACCACTACGAAGAAGTACCGAAGTTCATCGCAGAAGAGATCATCAAGAAGTCCAAAGGCGAATAATTGCCTTGGAAACAAGAAAGGTTTACAATATTGACGGGACAACCTTGATAGGGTAAACCTTTCTTCACCTTATAAAAAATCCTTCATATTTAAGGAGGCTCTTAAGCTCATGGCTAAAGAAAAATTTGAACGTACGAAACCGCACGTTAACATCGGTACCATCGGTCACGTTGACCACGGTAAAACCACTCTGACTGCTGCTATCACCACTGTTTTGGCTCAACAAGGTAAAGCGAAAGCAATGGCTTACGACAGCATCGACGCTGCTCCGGAAGAAAAAGAGCGCGGTATCACCATCAACACCGCTCACGTTGAGTACGAAACTGAAAACCGTCACTATGCTCACGTTGACTGCCCTGGTCACGCTGACTACGTGAAAAACATGATTACCGGTGCTGCTCAAATGGACGGCGCGATCCTCGTTGTATCCGCTGCTGACGGCCCAATGCCGCAAACTCGCGAGCACATCCTGCTCTCCCGCCAAGTAGGCGTTCCTTACATCGTTGTATTCATGAACAAATGCGACATGGTTGACGATGAAGAGCTGCTGGAACTGGTTGAAATGGAAATCCGTGACCTGCTCTCCCAATACGAGTTCCCAGGTGACGATATCCCGGTAATCAAAGGTTCCGCGAAAGAAGCTCTGGACAACCCAACTGGTGAATGGGCTAAGAAAATCATTGAACTGATGGACGCTGTTGACAGCTACATCCCAACTCCTGAGCGTGCAACTGACAAACCGTTCCTGATGCCTGTAGAGGATGTATTCACCATTACTGGTCGTGGTACTGTTGCTACCGGTCGTGTAGAGCGCGGTGTTGTAAAAGTTGGTGACCAAGTAGAAATCGTTGGTCTGGCTGAAGAAACTCGCACTACTACTGTAACTGGTGTTGAGATGTTCCGTAAGCTGCTCGACCAAGCTCAAGCTGGTGACAACATCGGTGCTCTGCTCCGCGGTGTTGAGCGTAAAGACATCGAGCGCGGTCAAGTACTGGCGAAACCAGGTTCCGTTAAACCTTACACCAAGTTCAAAGCGGAAGTTTACGTTCTGTCCAAAGAAGAGGGCGGCCGTCACACTCCTTTCTTCGCTAACTACCGTCCACAATTCTACTTCCGTACAACTGACGTAACTGGTATCATCCAACTGCCAGAAGGCGTTGAGATGGTAATGCCTGGCGACAACACTGAGTTCACCGTTGAACTGATCGCTCCTGTAGCGATGGAACAAGGTACTCGCTTCGCGATCCGCGAAGGTGGCCGTACTGTAGGTGCGGGCGTTGTTGCTTCCATCATTGAGTAAGGAAGATCAACAGGTGAAACCCGATAGCATAGTGCTATCGGGTTTTTTGTTGCGTTTTTTATCCTTTCGTTGTCACAAAACCACCTCTCTCTTCGTCTTGGAGTAACGAAAACAAACCAGTGAAGGGGAGAGGGAACATGAAAAAATGGGATGTATCCGTTATAGGCGGCGGGCTTGCCGGGTTGGCTTCCGCCATTTATTTGGCGCGTGAGGGAATGGATGTCCTGCTATTGGAGAAATCAGACCAACTGGGAGGTCGGGCAAGGACGGATGAACAGGCAGATTGCCTTTTTAATATGGGACCGCATGCCTTATATAACAAAGGGGCAGGTAGTCAGATATTAAACGAACTGGGTGTATTCCCCAAAGGAGGTACACCGAATCCAAACGGCGTACTTATAAGTGAAGGAAAATTGCATGAATTGCCAGCTGCCCCCTTATCATTAATCAGAACAACGCTGTTGACGTGGCGAGAGAAAAAGGAACTGGTTCGGATGATGTTCCGGCTGCCAAAGCTTGATGTTACTGCTTTCTATCCAATGAGCTTAGAGGATTGGGCGAAGGAACATATAGCGGAAGAGCGCGTTCGACAGTTGCTATTCACACTTTGCCGATTGTCAAGCTACTCCAACGAACCGGAAAGGGCAAGCGCCGGAGTATTGCTCAGACAGTTGCGGTTGTCCGCGGCCGGAATTACCTATTTGCACGGCGGGTGGCAAACCATTGTAAACGAATTGAGAAATCAAGCCGTAAAGGCCGGCGTCACGATCGAGATACATTCAGCCGTAAAAGAAATTACGGGTGCCGCTCGGGATCTGTTGGTGACCCTTTCTGACGGCCGCACGATTGCCTCTCGGTATGTCATCTCGACAGCCTCGCCTGCCGCTACGTACCGTATGGTAAAGAACGCTGATCGTACGAGGCTGGCAGTTTGGAAAGAGACGGTCGTACCTGTGAAAGCGGCTTGCTATGATCTTGCGGTAAGGAAGCTGCCTGCTCCCGCCGTCTCTTTTGCCCTCCATCTCGAAAAACCCCTGTATTTCTCGAATCATTCAAAAGCAGCTTTGTTAACCCGCGACCCCGAGCATTCGGTCGTGCACGTTTTAAAATATCTCGACTCTCGTCAGGAGCAAAATCCGACGCAGGACCAGCAGGAATTGGAGTCGTTTCTCGACCAGTTGCAACCAGGCTGGCGAAGGGAAGTAATTGCAAGCCGTTTTCTACCGAGCATGACGGTCTCTCACGGGCTGGTCACTACCGAACGGGGAGCTGTACTGGAACAGGAAGGGCCTGAAGTTGAAGAAATTCCAGGATTGTACGTAGCCGGGGACTGGCTGACTCAAAACGGGTTATTGGCGGATGCCTCTTTATCCAGCGCCAGAGCGGCAGCAATGAAAATCCTGCAGGCAAAAAGCAAGAGGGAAGTGAGTGTATGACTGATACGCAGGAGCTGTATACCACGTACAAACCGCTGCTGTTTTCTCTGGCCTATCGGATGCTGGGGACCGTGATGGATGCGGAAGACATGGTACAAGAAACGTTTCTCTCCTTGCAAAAGGTACCCAAGGAAAAGATCGTCCACACGAAGGCGTTTTTGTGTAAAGTCCTGACCAACCGCTGCATTGACTTTTTGAAAGCCGCTCGGAGACAAAGGGAGACGTACGTCGGCCCGTGGCTTCCTGAACCTTTGGTGTTTCGTACCGATCATAACGGGCCGATGGAACAAGTGATCACGCGGGATAAGATATCCATTGCTTATCTAAAGCTGATGGAGAGCCTGTCTCCTGTGGAAAGAGCCGTTTTTGTTCTGAGGGAGGTCTTGGACTTCGGTTACAAGGAAATTGCCGAAATGACCGCAAAAGAGGAGGCGTCCTGCCGGAAAATTTTTAGCCGGGTAAAACAAAAGCTGGACCATGAACTGCCCGATGAAAAAATAGATTACGAGCATCACAAGCAGCTTCTCGAAGCGTTTTTGAAGGCGCTCCAAACGGAAAACACAAACTCGTTGTTGGAGCTTCTTTCAGCGGACGCAGTTCTCTACAGTGATGGAGGGGGGAGAGTCAGGGCAGCGATTCAGCCGATTCAATCACGGGAAAAAGTCATCGCCTTTTTATTGGGGATTGCCAAAAAAGCGCCGGCCGACACGCGAATCCAACTGGCAACGGTCAATGGAGAACCGGGCATTGTGACATGTACCGGAGACGGACCTTACAGCGTCCTCAGTCTGAACCTCAGGGATGGCCGGATCGATTCGGTTTACATCATCGTAAATCCCGACAAGCTGCAACGGCTGCCTTATCAATATTAATCATCATCCTTATCAAAAAGCTTCAATTTCTCGTTCCGATCGGCTATGCTACAATACGGAAATAATGAAAGACACGGAGAGAGAAGGGCGTACCATGCAAAACAACGAGCGATACCTGTACCTGATGCTGGCGGGGATCGTCACACTATGGGGGCTGAACGTCGTCATGGTGAAATACCTGGCTTCGTTTCCGCCTTTGTTTGTCGCTGCCATCCGCATGACCGTCGCCGCGCTCTGTTTAAGCCCGATATTATTCAAAAGCGGGAAAAAGGTCAGGCTTGCGACCGTTGACTGGCTGTTACTGGCCGGGGTTGGAGCCACTTCCATCGCTTTGCATCAAATCACGCTGGCGTCCGGGGTACAGTTGACTACCGCGGGAAACGCGTCCTTGATCCTGGGATTAAATCCGTTGGCAACGGCACTTTTGGCCATGCTTTTTTTGGGAGAGCCGCTTACCCGGCGAAAAGGGTTGGGCATCTGTATCGGCTTCGCAGGCGTATTGACCGTGGTGTTGTCACAACATGGCATGATTGAGATGAACGGCTGGGGAGATGCCATCATCTTTGTTTCCATGCTCATGTACGTGGCTGGCGGGCTGCTGATTCGCAAGCTGTCCACCCGCGGTGTTCCGATCATGGTAATAACCGCATACTCTCAGGCGATCGGCGTGTTGCTGCTGTGGATGGCCGCATTGTCGGCACAGCCGCTGGAATACTATGCGGCTCTGGAGATTACTCCGTTCCAATGGATGGTGATCTTTGCCTCGGGAGGACTGTCCACCGCTCTTGGCTCACTGGGGTGGAATTACGGGATTCGCCAGCTGGGCGCCAGCCGGACGGCTGTCTTTCTCAACGGCATGCCGATGGCCAGTCTCTTTTTCGCCGCGCTGTTCCTGGGTGAGCACATGCAGCTGCTGCATCTGTTGGCCCTGGTGATGATTGTTGTCGGTGTGTATCTGGGTTCGAGGCAGACGCCTATCCCGGCCGCAGCTGTTGGGGAGGTAAAAACGGAAGTCATATCAAAAGCGTAGGAAGGTTTCCTACGCTTTTTCTTGTGCGTCCCATTGATTTACCATATGGTGGGCGGTCAATGTCAGTCGCTCGAATATGGCTTTTCTCACATCTCCCTCCAAACCGATGCGGTCCATCGCTTCCTTCATGCAGGACAGCCAGGCTTCAGCGCGTTTGGGAGTGATGGGAAACTTCATGTGACGTGCGCGCAACATGGGATGGCCGTGCACATCGCTGTACAGCGTAGGGCCGCCGAGAAACTGTGTGAGGAACATGTATTGCTTTTCCTTCGTCTCCGTCAAATCGTCCGGAAAAATCGGTGCCAACTCCGGATGCTGTTTGACCAAATCGTAAAACGCATCGACAAGGCGGGCCACCGTGTCCGCTCCACCGATCATCTTATACGGGTTTTCGATGAACTGCGACATTCGTAAGTTCGTCCTCCTTTACAGCTCCCTTTCTATTTCAGTATAACAAGTTCTATCCATATTATATAGCGATGCAACGAAAAATTGGCAGTCAGTCCCGCTTGCTTTCCATGAGTGAAATCAGTAATATGGACAAAGTGAGTCCTGGCAAGGGCTCCTGTACGAAAATCAAGGCGAATGCAGGCAAAAAAAACTTGCTTTGCCTATTTGATTTTAGTACAATATTGAATGTTGGTCATGGACTTGCGATGATGTGGGAGGTTGCTGACACACCCGGCCCCTTTGCCATGACCGGGGTGCAGGATATTTCCACGGAGAAATGTCCGTTTCAAAAATGGGCGAAAAAGGAGGGACTCAAATGGCAAAACAAAAGATTCGTATTCGTTTGAAGGCGTACGATCACAAAATCCTCGATCAATCCGCTGAGAAAATCGTGGACACTGCGAAGCGTTCCGGTGCGAACGTATCCGGTCCAATTCCGCTTCCGACTGAAAAAGCGGTTTACACTATCCTTCGTGCGGTTCACAAGTACAAGGATTCCCGCGAGCAGTTTGAAATGCGCACTCACAAGCGTCTGATCGACATTTTGAATCCTACACCGCAAACGGTTGATGCTTTGATGCGTCTGGATCTTCCGTCCGGTGTTGACATTGAGATCAAGCTGTAAGGTGAAAGCGTGACACACACGCAGGCGTTGTCTTACGAGTAGCGATACTTACAAGTCAGAAACCCCTTAAACGGCACCCCTGCGCATCGGCAGGGACTTGATACAACAGATGGTTTTCAGATAAGTACAGGAGGTGGCACACATGACCAAAGGAATCTTAGGGAAAAAACTTGGCATGACGCAAGTTTTTGGTCCAAACGGTACAGCGATCGCTGTAACAGTAATCGAAGCGGGTCCTTGCGTAGTACTGCAGAAAAAGGATCAAGAGAACGATGGATACGAAGCAATCCAAATCGGCTTCGAAGACAAAAAAGAACAGCGCGCCAACAAGCCGGAAAAAGGCCATGCAGCGAAAGCAAACACTGCACCTAAGCGCTTCATCCGTGAAATTCGCGGAGTAAACCTCGGTGACTACGAGGTAGGTCAAGAATTGAAAGCTGATATTTTTGCCGCAGGAGACGTTGTAGACGTAGCCGGCGTAACCAAGGGTAAAGGTTTCCAAGGTGCGATCAAGCGCCACAACCAAGCCCGCGGTCCAATGGCTCACGGTTCCCGTTACCATCGCGGTCCCGGTTCGCTCGGTTCTATCGCAGCTAACCGCGTATTCAAGGGTCAAACCCTCCCAGGTCAAATGGGCGGCGACAACGTGACCATTCAAAACCTCGAAGTAATCAAAGTAGATGCAGACCGTAACTTGATTCTGGTAAAAGGATCCGTTCCTGGCCCGAAAAACAGCTACGTCGTTGTATCCACAGCAGTCAAGAAGTAAGGAAAGGAGGAACTGAAATGCCAAAAGTAGCTCTTTACAACCAAGCTGGTTCTCAAGTTGGCGAGATCGAGCTGGCAGATAGTGTGTTCGGAATCGAACCTAACAACGCTGTACTTTACGACGCGATCGTGATGCAACAAGCATCCCAACGTCAAGGTACTCACGATGTAAAGAACCGTTCTGAAGTTCGTGGTGGCGGACGCAAACCTTGGCGTCAAAAAGGTACGGGTCGTGCTCGTCAAGGCTCCATCCGTGCTCCGCAATGGAAAGGCGGCGGCGTGGTTTTCGGACCTACCCCTCGCAAATACGGTTACAAACTGAATCGTAAAGTTCGCCGACTGGCACTGAAATCCGCACTCTCTTCCAAAGTGCAAAACAATGAACTGCTCGTTCTGGACGCCCTGAACATCGCGGCTCCAAAAACGAAAGACATGGTTGCAGTGCTGAACAACCTGAAAGCAGACCGCAAAGTGCTGATCGTTACCTCCGAGTTCGATCAAAACGTAGCGCTCTCTTCTCGCAATATCCCAGGTGCGAAGTTCGTAGATGCTGCAGGTATCAACGTCCTCGATCTGGTTGCACATGACAAAGTAATCGTAACGAAAGATGCGGTTGCGAAAGTAGAGGAGGTGCTCGCCTAATGAAGAGCCTTCACGATATCATCAAGCGCCCTATCATTACGGAGCGCACCACTGACATGATGGCTGACAAGAAGTACGTTTTCGAAGTACCTCTCAAAGCTAACAAAACCGAGATCAAGCAAGCGGTTGAAAAAGTATTCGGCGTGAAAGTTGAAGCGGTCAACACCATCCGTGTTGCTGCAAAACCGAAGCGTTACGGCAAATATTCCGGTTACACCTCCGAGTGGAAAAAAGCGATTGTCAAGCTGACAGCTGACAGCAAAGAGCTTGAATTCTACGAAGGTGTTTAAGCCCGACGACTACCGAAAGGGAGGGAACTTAAATGGCTATTAAAAAGTTTAAACCAACTTCTCCTGGTCGTCGCCAAATGACGGTTTCTACTTTCGAGGAGATCACCACATCGACTCCTGAAAAATCCCTGTTGGCGCCTCTGAACAAAAAAGCAGGCCGCAACAACCAAGGGAAAATTACCGTTCGTCATCAAGGTGGCGGTCACAAACGCAAATATCGCATCATCGACTTCAAGCGCAACAAGGATGGCATCGTAGGTAAAGTTGCTACCATCGAATACGATCCAAACCGTTCCGCGAACATCGCACTGATCAACTACGTTGACGGTGAGAAGCGTTACATCCTGGCTCCGCTGGGACTGAAAGTGGGCGACGAGATCATCTCCGGTCCGGATGCTGACATCAAAACCGGTAATGCTCTGCCGCTTGAAAAGATCCCTGTAGGTACTACCATTCACAACATCGAGCTGAAGCCTGGCAAAGGCGGCCAATTGGTTCGCGCAGCTGGTGCATCCGCTCAACTGCTCGGTCGTGACGGTGATTTCGTCATCGTTCGTCTGTCTTCCGGTGAAACTCGCCGCATTCACAACGTATGCCGCGCAACCATCGGTCAAGTAGGCAACCTCGACCACGAGCTGATCAACATCGGTAAAGCAGGCCGTTCCCGCTGGTTGGGCATTCGTCCGACTGTTCGCGGTAGCGTAATGAACCCGAACGATCACCCGCACGGTGGTGGTGAAGGCCGCGCTCCAATCGGTCGCAAAGCGCCTGTTACTCCTTGGGGTAAGCCTGCATTGGGTCTCAAGACTCGCAAGAAGAAAAACAAATCCGATCAATACATTATCCGTCGTCGCAAGAAGTAAGACCGGGTAAGACAATAACCGAACGCCTTTGGCGAAGGGAGGTTCACTTATGGGACGCAGCTTGAAGAAAGGTCCTTTCGTGGATGACCACTTGATGAAGAAAGTTGAAGAGCTTAACGAGAAGAACGAAAAGCGCGTTGTAAAAA
Source organism: Brevibacillus soli (assembly GCF_044759095.2). Lineage (NCBI taxonomy): Bacteria > Bacillati > Bacillota > Bacilli > Caryophanales > Paenibacillaceae > Brevibacillus > Brevibacillus soli. The sequence goes on along the minus strand of NZ_JBIYSM020000026.1, from coordinate 18,889 downwards.
CGTGGTCTCGTCGCTCCACAATCTTCCCCGAGTTTATCGGACACACATTTGCAGTCTACGATGGCCGCAAACACGTACCGGTATACGTGACGGAAGACATGGTTGGTCATAAATTGGGTGAATTTGCACCAACTCGTACCTTCAAGGGTCACGTCGACAACGACAAGAAATCCAAGAAGCGCTAATTTTCTCTTGACAGAGAGGAGGTACAAAGATGGAAGCTAAAGCAATTGCTCGCTATATTCGCATCGCTCCTCGTAAAGTTCGACTGGTTGTTGACTTGATTCGAGGCAAGCAAGTGGGTGAAGCGCTGGCGATCTTGAAGCACACGCCGAAAGCAGCTTCTCCCGTTGTTGAGAAACTCCTGAAATCGGCTATCGCCAACGCGGAGCACAACTACGAACTGGATCCAAACAACCTGGTAGTTGGCAAAATCTTCGTTGACCAAGGTCCGACCTTGAAACGATTCCGCCCGCGCGCTATGGGTCGCGCTAGCCGCATCCATAAACGCACCAGCCACATTACCGTGGTACTAAACGAGAAATAAGGAGGGATTACGTGTGGGTCAAAAGGTAAGCCCGGTCGGTCTTCGCATCGGTGTTATTCGCGATTGGGAATCCAAATGGTACGCTGACAAGGATTTCGCTAATCTGCTGCACGAAGACCTGAAAATCCGCAAGTACGTAAAAGGGCGTCTGAAAGATGCTGCTGTATCTACAATCGAAATCGAACGCGCAGCAAACCGCGTAAACGTTACTATCCACACCGCTAAACCTGGTATGGTAATCGGTAAAGGCGGTCAAGAAGTGGAAGTTCTGCGTAAAACGCTGACTGAAATGACCGGCAAACGCGTTCACATCAACATCAACGAGATCAAGAAACCTGATCTGGATGCTACTCTGGTAGCTGAAAATATCGCTCGTCAATTGGAAAACCGCATTTCGTTCCGTCGTGCGCAAAAGCAAACCATTTCCCGCACAATGCGCGCAGGTGCGAAAGGTATCAAAACTCTGGTTAGCGGTCGTCTGGGCGGCGCTGACATCGCACGTTCCGAAGGTTACAGCGAAGGCACTGTTCCACTTCATACTCTCCGTGCTGACATTGACTATGGTACAGCGGAAGCGCACACTACCTATGGTCGTATCGGCGTAAAAGTATGGATCTACCGTGGTGAAGTCCTTCCGGCAAGAAAGAACGTTGCTACTGAGGAAGGAGGCAAGTAAACATGTTGACGCCTAAACGCGTGAAACACCGTAAACAACACCGTGGGAAAATGGCTGGTAACGCCAAAGGTGGCACCACAATCGCGTTCGGTGAATACGGTTTGCAAGCGCTCGAGCCATCCTGGATTACCAACCGTCAAATCGAGGCTGCTCGTATTGCAATGACTCGTTACATCCGTCGTGGTGGTAAAGTATGGATCAAGATTTTCCCTGACAAGCCAATCACACAAAAACCGTTGGAAGTGCGGATGGGTTCCGGTAAAGGTTCTCCTGAGCACTGGGTTGCAGTAGTAAAACCTGGCAAGATCATGTTCGAACTTGCCGGCGTATCCGAAGAAGTCGCTCGCGAAGCTATGCGTCTTGCTATGCACAAACTGCCGATCAAGTGCAAGTTCGTGAAGCGCGAAGAAGTAGGTGGTGACGCACATGAAGGCTAATGAGTTCCGCAATTTAACCACTGCCGAGATCGAACAAAACATTTCCTCTTTGAAAGAAGAGTTGTTCAACCTTCGTTTCCAGTTGGCTACCGGTCAACTCGAGAACACCGCTCGTATCAAGCAAGTGCGTAAGGATATCGCACGCGCGAAGACCATCCTGCGCCAAAGAGAATTAGGTATCGGCTAATAAAGGAAGGAGGTTTGAACGATGACCGCAGAACGCAATATGCGTAGAACAATGGTAGGTCGCGTCGTTTCCGACAAGATGGATAAAACCATCGTGGTTCTGGTTGAGACCTACAAGAAACACCCATTGTACGGCAAGCGCGTGAAATACTCCAAGAAGTTTAAAGCGCACGACGAAAACAACACTGCAAAAGTAGGCGATATCGTCGAGATCATGGAAACTCGTCCGCTTTCCAAAGACAAGCGTTTCCGCCTGGTACGTATCGTTGAAGAGGCAGTTATCGTGTAAGGAAGATTTTCGGGTAAACATATCCGAAAGGAGGAACAGTAAATGATCCAAACTCAGACCAGACTGGCTGTTGCAGACAACTCCGGTGCAAAAGAACTGATGTGCATCAAGGTCCTGGGTGGTTCCGGTCGCAAAACTGCGAACATCGGTGACATCATCGTGTGCTCCGTAAAATCCGCTACACCCGGCGGCGTTGTCAAGAAAGGCCAAGTAGTGAAAGCAGTTGTGGTACGCAGCGTTCGTGGAACTCGCCGTAACGACGGTTCCTACATCCGTTTCGATGAGAACGCAGCGGTTATCATCAAAGATGATAAATCTCCGCGCGGTACCCGTATCTTTGGCCCGGTTGCTCGTGAACTCCGTGACAAAGATTTCATGAAGATTATCTCTCTGGCTCCAGAGGTTCTCTAATTGGACGGCAATTTCATGCAGTTTGTTCGATAGGAGGTGCACCAAGCGATGCACGTTAAAAAAGGCGATACTGTTATCGTAATTACGGGCAAGGACAAAGGCAAAAAAGGCCGCGTTCTCGCTGCTTATCCGAAAAAAGATCGCGTACTGGTTGAAGGGATCAACCTGGTGAAAAAGCACACCCGCCCGTCTCAAGCTAACCCACAGGGTGGCATTGTAACTCAAGAAGCACCAATTCACGTTTCCAACGTTTCTCTGATCGATCCGAAGTCCGGTAAACCAACTCGTGTCGGTTACAAAGTATTGGACAACGGTCAAAAAGTTCGGGTTGCAAAAAAATCTGGCGAAGTTATCGACAAGTAGTCAGGTCGGAAAGGAGGATGTCCTAGATGGCAGCAAGATTGAAAGAAAAGTATCTGAACGAAATCGTGCCTAGCCTGATGAGCAAGTTTAACTATTCTTCCATCATGCAGGTACCTAAAGTAGAAAAAATCATCATCAACATGGGTGTTGGTGAAGCGGTAGGTAACGCGAAAGCGCTGGATGCAGCGGTTGAAGATCTGCAAACCATCGCTGGTCAAAAGCCGGTAGTTACTCGCGCGAAAAAGTCTATCGCAGGTTTCAAAGTGCGTGAAGGCATGCCGATCGGTGCGAAAGTAACTTTGCGCGGCGAGCGTATGTACCACTTCCTCGACAAGTTGATGAACGTATCGCTTCCTCGTGTACGCGACTTCCGCGGTGTTTCTTCCAAAGCGTTCGACGGTCGCGGTAACTACACACTCGGTCTGAAGGAACAACTGATCTTCCCTGAGATCGAGTACGACAAGATCGATAAAGTTCGCGGTATGGACATCGTAATCGTGACTTCCGCGAAAACCGACGAAGAAGCTCGTGAACTCTTGACACAAATGGGTATGCCATTCCGTAAATAAACCCCATCGTAAGGAGGGAAGAATGTGGCAAAGAAATCGATGATCATCAAGCAACAACGGGAACCGAAGTTCGCTGTTCGCGCTTATACTCGTTGCGAACGCTGCGGTCGTCCACACTCCGTGTTGCGCAAATTCAAACTCTGCCGTATTTGCTTCCGTGAACTGGCTTACAAAGGCCAAATTCCAGGCGTGAAAAAAGCAAGCTGGTAATTTAGACGGGAAGGAGGTTTTTCTCTCATGGTTATGACTGATCCAATCGCTGATATGCTAACCCGCATCCGCAACGCAAACATGGTTCGCCACGAGAAAGTGGAGATCCCTGCGTCCACCATTAAGAAAGAAATCGCTCGTCTTTTGAAAGAGGAAGGTTTCATTCGCGATGCGGAGTTTGTTGAAGATAACAAACAAGGGATTATCCGTGTATTCCTGAAATACGGTCCGAACAACGAGCGTGTTATCACCGGACTGAAACGCATTAGCAAACCGGGTCTTCGCGTGTACGCGAAATCCACTGAGGTACCAAGAGTACTGGGTGGTCTCGGTTGCGCGATCCTCTCCACTTCTTCTGGCGTTATGACCGATAAACAGGCTCGTCAGGCACGCGTTGGTGGAGAAGTTCTCGCTTACGTTTGGTAATTTCAGATAAATAGCACAGGAGGTGCACCACATGTCTCGTGTCGGTAGAAAGCCGATCGTGGTCCCTGCAGGCGTTACACTCACTCTGAACGGTACGGAGCTGACTGTAAAAGGCCCTAAGGGTACACTCGTACGTAATTTCCATCCCGATATCAAAATCAACATTGCAGATAATGAAGTTGTAGTTGAGCGCCCGAGCGACAACAAATTGCACCGTTCTCTTCACGGTACAACCCGCGCACTGGTTGCGAACATGGTGAAAGGTGTTTCCGAAGGATTTACCCGCCAACTGGAACTGGTCGGTGTCGGTTACCGTGCTGCAAAGTCAGGTAAGGGCGTAACACTGTCTCTCGGTTTCTCCCATCCAGTTGAAATCACTCCGGAAGAGGGTATCGAGATCGAAGTGCCGAACCAAACTACGCTGATCGTAAAAGGTATCGATAAAGAACGCGTAGGACAAATCGCTGCTGAGATCCGCTCCATCCGCAAACCTGAGCCGTACAAAGGCAAAGGTATCAAGTACAGCGATGAAGTTGTACGCCGCAAAGAAGGTAAAAAAGGTAAATAAGCTTCGTAGTTTCAAGAGAAGGGAGGCCGCGTAATGTTTACGAAAGGCGATAAAAACAAAGCTCGGAAAAAACGTCATCTTCGTATCCGCAAGCGCTTATTCGGCACTGCGGTTCGTCCACGTTTGAACGTGTTCCGTTCTTCCAAGCATATCTACGCTCAACTGATCGACGATACAACTGGCCACACACTCGCTGCTGCATCCTCTTTGGATAAGGAACTGGGCCTGAAAAACGGCGCAAACGTGGAAGCAGCTGCCGCTGTAGGTTCGCTGATTGCGAAGAAAGCGCAAGAAAAGGGTCTGACTGAAGTGGTCTTTGACCGTGGTGGATATCTGTATCATGGACGCATTAAAGCACTTGCTGAAGCAGCTCGCGAAGCTGGTCTTCAATTCTAAGCAACAAGGAGGGTAAGGAATGCGTATCGACGCTAGCAAATTAGAGCTAGAAGAAAAAGTAGTCGCCGTTAACCGTGTAGCGAAAACGGTTAAAGGTGGTCGCCGTATGAGCTTCAGCGCACTGGTTGTAGTGGGCGACCGCAACGGTCACGTGGGCGCTGGCATGGGTAAGGCCCAAGAAGTGCCGGACGCGATCCGCAAAGCGATTGAAGACGCTAAGAAAAAACTCATCCGCGTACCGCTTAAAGGTACAACCGTTCCTCACGAAGTTCTGTGCCAGTTCGGTTCCGGTAAAGTACTGATCAAGCCGGCATCCGAAGGTACTGGAGTTATCGCTGGCGGTCCTGTTCGTGCGGTACTCGAGTTGGCAGGGGTAGGCGACGTTTTGAGCAAATCTCTCGGTTCCAACAACCCAATCAACATGGTCAACGCTACGCTGGAAGGCCTCAGCCGTCTGAAAACAGCGGAAGATGTCGCGAAACTGCGCGGTAAGACTGTTGACGAGTTGTTAGGTTAAGAAGGAGGGAATGAACATGGCGAAACTGCAAATCACCCTCAAGCGCAGCCTGATTGGTCGTACTGTTGACCAAAAAGACACCGTTAAAGCACTGGGTCTTCGCAAGATTCACCAATCCGTTGTGAAAGAAGACAATCCGGCGATCCGCGGAATGATCTTTAAAGTGAAGCACCTTGTTGAAGTGAAGGAAGTAGAAGCATAAGTTATTCATGTTCGGTTAGGAGGTGCAAGGTATGAAATTGCATGAACTGAAACCTGCAGAAGGTTCCCGTCACACCCGTAAGCGCATCGGTCGCGGTATCGGTAGCGGTACCGGTAAAACGGCTGGTAAAGGTCACAAAGGTCAAAACGCTCGTTCTGGCGGTGGCGTTCGCCCTGGTTTCGAGGGTGGTCAAAACCCGCTGTACCGTCGTCTGCCTAAGCGCGGTTTCAACAACATCAACCGCAAGGAATTTGCGATTGTTAGCCTGGACGCTTTGAACCGCTTCGAAGAAGGTACAGTTGTTACGCCTGAACTGTTGAAAGAAACTGGCGTAATCAGCGCGCTGCGTGACGGTGTAAAAGTCCTCGCAAACGGTGAACTGACCGTGAAGCTGACTGTGAAAGCTCACAAGTTCTCCGCTGCAGCTGTTGAGAAGATCGCTCAAGTCGGTGGAACAACCGAGGTGATCTAATGTTAGCGTCCCTCTCTAACATTTTTAAGATAGGCGACTTGCGTCGGAAGATCGTATTCACGCTTTTGATGCTGGTCGTCTTCCGAATTGGGAGCTTTATTCCCGTGCCGAATGTAAACGTCGAGCTGTTCAAGCAGAACACCAACAACCTGTTGGGTTTGCTCAACACTTTCTCCGGAGGGGCGTTGCAGAATTTCTCGATTTTTGCCATGGGGATCATGCCGTACATTACGGCATCGATTATCATGCAGCTCCTGTCCATGGATGTAGTACCGAAGTTCACGCAGTGGGCGCGTGAAGGGGAAGTCGGACGCCGCAAAATTGCTACCGTGACCCGCTACTTCACGATCGTTCTTGCGTTGATTCAGTCCGTGGGGATGACGTTCGGTTTTAACAATATGGCGCCAGGCCTCTTGACCGATACGTCCGTAGGCAGCTACGCGTTGATCGCGATTACCCTGACTGCCGGTACTGCCTTTTTGATGTGGCTTGGGGAACAGATTACGGAAAAAGGAATTGGGAACGGGATCTCCATCCTGATCGTAGCTGGTATCGTCTCCGCGATTCCAGGTGGGATTGCAACGATATATACCACCCAATTTGCTGATCCGGCACAAAATGTGTTCTTCAGCATCGTCAAGGTTTTGATTATCTTATTGGTAATTGTGGCCATTATTGTTGGTGTGATTTTCATGCAGCAAGGTGTGCGCAAGATTCCGGTTCAATACGCGAAGCGAGTGGTGGGACGCAAGATGTACGGTGGTCAATCCACTCACATCCCGTTGAAAATCAACTCTGCTGGTGTTATTCCGGTGATCTTTGCAATCTCGCTCGTGATTTTCCCCTCGACAATCGCACAGTTTTGGGCTGATCAGTCCGGTGTAGGGATTGCCAACTGGATTTATCAAAATTTCCAAGTTAATGCACCACTTGGTATGACGCTTTACGCTTTCCTGATTGTCGGATTTACCTACTTCTACACCTTTGTACAGATCAACCCTGTACAAATGGCGGAGAACATGAGGAAAAACGGCGGTTACATTCCCGGTATCCGACCTGGTAAAAACACCGAGGTGTACATCACGCGAACGTTGAACCGACTGACATTGGCTGGTGCATTGTTCTTGACCGCTATCTCGATTCTGCCGTTCTTTTTCAGCAAGCTGGCGAACCTGCCGCAGCAGATTTACATCGGTGGAACCTCGCTCTTGATCGTAATCGGGGTTGTGCTTGATACGATGAAGCAGATCGAAAGCCAAATGATCAAGCGCCATTACCAAGGGTTCATTAAGTAACCAAGGCTGTTTTGATTGGGACGGAGGGAATGGACGTGAATATAATTCTGATGGGGCTGCCTGGCGCCGGAAAAGGCACACAGGCAGAACGAATCGTAGAAGAATTTAACATCCCGCACATTTCGACCGGCGATATGTTCCGCGCTGCAGTGAAGAACGAAACGCCGCTCGGCCTTCAAGCCAAATCCTACATGGATCAAGGGCTGCTCGTTCCCGATGAGGTGGTCATCGGGATTGTGCGGGAGCGCCTGGCGATGGACGATTGTGCAAAGGGATTCCTGCTCGACGGATTCCCTCGCACGGTTCCGCAGGCAGAGGCGTTGACCGCCACGCTGAAAGATATGGGACGCGACATCGATCATGTGATTAACATCAATGTTCGTCGCGAACTGCTTATCGAACGTTTGACGGGTCGCTGGATTTGCCCGATTTGCGGAGCAAGCTACCATACGCTTTTCAATCCTCCCAAAGAGGCAGGCGTGTGCGACAAGGATGGCGGCAAGCTGTATCAGCGTGATGACGACAAACCGGAAGTGGTTGCTCAACGACTGGACGTCAACATCGCCCAAACACAGCCGCTCATCGACTACTACTCTGGTCAGGGCCTCCTGCGAAACATCGACGGGGAACAGGATATCCAGGTTGTTTTTGAAGAGATCAAGTCTTTGCTGCGAGGGTAAGTGAGAATGATCATATTGAAGTCGAAGACGGAAATTGAGATCATGCGCGAAGCCGGTCGGATCGTCGCTCTCACTCATCAAGAACTCGCCAAAGTCATTAAGCCTGGTGTCACAACCAAACAGCTGGATGAACTAGCCGAAACCTTTATTCGCAGTCAGGGTGCAATTCCGTCGTTTAAAGGCTACGGTGGCTTTCCAGGAAGTATCTGTACTTCAGTCAATGAAGAACTCGTACATGGGATCCCGGGAAAACGGACGTTGCAAGAAGGAGATATCATCAGCATCGACATCGGAGCACAATTTCAGGGCTACCATGGCGACTCCGCTTGGACGTATCCGGTCGGCACCATTTCGGAAGAAGATCAACGATTGCTGCGGGTGACGGAAGAGTCGCTGTACAAGGGGTTGGAAAAAGCCGCCCCGGAAGCGCGCCTGTCCGACATCTCCCACGCAATTCAGATCCACGCAGAGGCTGCCGGCTTCACGCTCGTTCGCGAGTATGTGGGGCATGGGATCGGTCAAAATTTGCACGAAGATCCGCAGATTCCCAATTTCGGTCCTCCTGGAAGAGGGCCTCGGTTAAAGCCGGGAATGGTTTTAGCGATCGAGCCGATGGTGAATGCTGGCGAACGTTATGTCCGC
>NZ_JBIYSM020000026.1:8474-9922 GCF_044759095.2 Brevibacillus soli | reverse complement strand
GATGGCTATGAGATTCTAACACGGGCGTAGGCGAACAGTCTTACGTAGCAGCGAGGATTGTCGTCCAACGTGTTGACGATAAGTTCGTTTTGTGAATCGATATTCCAAAGCTCATGGTCTGACTGAAGAACAGCTGAAAGGAGAGTTACACATGGCGAAAGACGATGTGATTGAAGTAGAAGGCACGGTAATCGAGCCTTTGCCGAATGCGATGTTTCGGGTAGAATTAGAAAATGGACACAAGGTGCTTGCACACGTGTCCGGCAAGATCCGTATGCACTTTATCCGCATCCTTCCAGGAGATAAAGTGACTGTTGAACTGTCGCCGTACGACTTGACACGCGGTCGTATTACCTACCGCTATAAATAAGTTGAAACCCCTAGAAAAGGGAGGCAAGAACCATGAAAGTGAGACCTTCGGTTAAACCGATCTGCGAAAAATGCAAGGTCATCCGTCGTAAAGGTAACGTAATGGTTATTTGTGAAAATCCTAAGCATAAGCAAAAACAAGGATAATCAAGGAGGTGCTTCTTTAGAATGGCACGTATTGCAGGCGTAGACTTGCCTCGCGAAAAGCGCGTGGAAATTGCTCTTACCTACATCTTTGGTATCGGCCGTCCCACGTCTCAAAAAATCCTGGCTGCTACCGGGGTAAATGCAGACACTCGTGTTCGTGATCTGACTGATGACGAAGTAAGCAAGCTTCGTGAGTACATCGACAAGAACATCAAGGTTGAAGGGGATCTTCGCCGTGAAATTTCCCTCAACATCAAGCGTCTGATGGAAATCGGCTGCTTCCGCGGTATCCGCCATCGTCGTGGATTGCCGGTTCGCGGTCAACGCACCAAAACCAATGCTCGTACGCGCAAAGGTCCTCGCCGTACTGTAGCGAACAAGAAGAAGTAAAGGAGGGTAATCTGACATGGCGAAAAGAAAACAAGCGACTGCTACTCGTACCCGTCGTCGTGATCGCAAAAACGTTGAAGTTGGCGTAGCACACATCCGCTCTACTTTCAACAACACGATCGTGACTATCACTGATCCGCATGGCAACGCGATCTCTTGGTCCAGTGCTGGTGCCCTCGGTTTCAAGGGTTCTCGTAAGAGCACTCCTTTCGCAGCGCAAATGGCTGCTGAAACTGCAGCAAAAACAGCAATGGAACATGGTATGCGCTCTCTCGAGGTTCTGGTTAAAGGACCTGGCGCAGGTCGTGAAGCTGCGATTCGTTCTCTGCAAGCCGCTGGTTTGGAAGTTAACATGATTAAGGATGTTACACCAATTCCGCACAACGGCTGCCGTCCGCCAAAACGTCGCCGCGTGTAACGGGTTTATAAGGTTCAGAACATGTCCATACTAGAATGGTAAATTCTGATTGTAGCTTGTCATGCACGCAAACGGTAAACCGCCGAGGAAATTCCTGAGTGGGCTTATTCGGCCCACCCAAGAA
>NZ_JBIYSM020000026.1:0-7561 GCF_044759095.2 Brevibacillus soli | reverse complement strand
CTTGGAGGAAGTACAGGAAAAGCTGCAAGAGTTGGGTCTTTCCCTGCGCAGCGATGACTAGGTTGATCTCGCACATGAGAGGGAGGTAAGAACATGGCATACCGTAAATTGGGTCGTCGTTCCGCGGCTCGTAAGGCGCTGTTCCGCGACTTGGTAACGGACCTGATCATCAACGAGCGCATCGAAACTACTGAGATGAAAGCGAAAGAACTGCGTCCGATCGCTGAGCAAATGATTACGCTGGCAAAGCGCGGTGATCTGCATGCTCGTCGTCAAGTGGCTGCTTTCGTGCGTAAAGAAGTTGCGAACGCTGAAGGCCGCGATGCAGTTCAAAAGCTGTTCGATGAAATCGCTCCGCGTTACAAAGAGCGTAACGGCGGATACACTCGTATCCTGAAAGTTGGTCCTCGCCGCGGCGACGCTGCACCAATGGCGTACATCGAATTAGTTTAATACTTGCATGAAGTTGAAAAGGGTGAGGGGCAGATCTGGTCTTCGGCTGGACTCTGATTCATACCCTTTTTTCTTTTTAGTCCTGCTTGCAAGCATGGAGGATGTGAAGCGAACCATGAATGAGGAGCCTTTGCTGACGTTTCGAGATGTTTCGTTTGCCTATGAGAGCGATTGGGAACAACGTGTGGTGGTACTGCAAGGCATCAACCTGTCTATTGAACGGGGAGCCTTCGTTTCGATTTTGGGCCACAACGGTTCGGGAAAGTCCACTCTGGCAAAACTGATGAACGGCCTGCTGCTTCCCAGTGAAGGTGTGGTCATTGTCAGTGGGGTTGAGACCCGTAATTCCGAAGCGATATGGGAAGTTCGACGGCATGTTGGCATGGTGTTTCAAAATCCGGACAATCAGATTGTGGGAACCACGGTCGAAGATGACGTCGCATTTGGTTTGGAAAACCTGGGAGTAGAGCCGGGTGAGATGCGTCGCCGAATCGACGAGGCGCTGTCTTCTGTCGGAATGGAGCAGTTCCTGACGGCTCAACCGCATCGTTTATCCGGCGGCCAAAAGCAGCGGGTGGCCATTGCCGGCATTATTGCCATGCGCCCTTCCCTGATCATCCTCGACGAGGCGACAGCCATGCTTGACCCGCAAGGACGAAAAGAAGTGATGTCCCTGGTGTACCGACTGAATCGGGAAGAGGGCATTACCATCCTCAACATCACCCATTTTCCCGAAGAGGCTGTCCATTCCGACCGCGTGATTGTGATGCGGGCAGGGGAAGTCTACATGGACGGGACGCCGGCTGACGTGTTCGGTCAGGTGGAGCGCTTGCAGGCGGCAGGTTTGGATGTACCCCAGGCTGTTCGGATGCGCCACAAGCTTGTCCAAAATGGTCTGGAAATGCCGCCGGTATTGCACCAAGAGGAGCTGGTGGATCATTTATGCAGATTGCTTTTAACCAAGTAAGTCACGTCTACGGGAGAGGGACCCCTTTTGAAAAGGCTGCCCTGTCCGACGTGACGCTAACCATACCCAGCGGTGCTTATGTTGGCATCATCGGGCAAACAGGTTCAGGCAAATCGACACTGGTACAACACTTGAACGGGCTGCTGCGCCCCACCTCAGGAACGATTGCCATCGGGAACAGTACGATCACGCCGACCACAAAGCTGGCGCCGGAGCAGCGCAGACAGATCGGGTTGGTGTTTCAGTACCCGGAGCATCAGTTGTTTGAAGAGACGGTCCTCAAGGACGTAGCATTTGGCCCTCTGAACTTTCATCTTCCCCAGGACATGGCGATGGCGCGGGCGCGGGAAGCGATTGAACTGGTCGGCCTTCGCTATGAGGAGGTAAAAGACCGCTCTCCGTTCCAGCTGAGCGGCGGGCAGATGAGACGGGTCGCGATCGCAGGAGTTCTTGCGATGCAGCCTAAGGTGCTGGTGCTGGATGAACCGACTGCGGGACTTGATCCGGAGGGCCGTAAAGCCATTTTGGAAGGGATCTACCGGATTCACCAGGAACAGAAGTTGACCACGCTGCTGGTCACACACAGCATGGAAGAGGCGGCGCGCTACGCCGATTGGCTGATCGTGATGGCCAAGGGAAAGGTAGCCATGCAGGGGAAGCCTGAGGAGATTTTCAGTCAGGGGGACCGCCTTCGTGAGCTGTCTTTGGACGTGCCGGAGACGATTGCCCTCGTCAGCGCGTGCAACGAACGGCTGCCTGAAGGAAGCAAGCTGCCGTACTCCCTGTATCGGGAGGAAGATCTGGTGGCGTACCTGCTGGAACGGCTGCGAGTTCCGAGGGAGGCGAGACGATGAGTGTGCTGCAAAATTTCGCCATCGGTCAATATGTACCCGGAGAGTCGTTTCTCCATCGCCTTGACCCTCGCAGCAAAATGCTGTTCATGATTCTGTTTGCGACGCTTGTCTTTTTCGCAAATACTCCCGTTACGTATGGACTCTTACTTATTTTTGCCTTGCTCTGCCTGTGGGTGTCCCGAATATCGGCCTCCTACATTCTCAAAAGCTTGCAGCCGGTCTGGATTCTGCTGCTGTTTACCGTTGTGCTGCATCTGCTGGTCACCAAGGGAGGGGCAGTCTATTTTCAATGGGGTTGGCTTACTGTCGAGGAAGAGGGTGTGCGTCAGGCGGTCTACATGTCCCTGCGACTGGGCCTTCTGGTGATCATGAGTGCCCTTTTGACGTTGACCACCTCTCCGATTGACCTGACCGAGGGATTGGAGCGTCTTCTGGGACCGGCCAAAAAGATCGGCGTACCGGTTCACGAGATTGCTTTGATGCTGTCCATTGCCCTTCGTTTTATCCCGACGCTTCTCGAAGAGACGGACAAGATCATCAAGGCGCAAATGGCCCGCGGCGCCGACTTTGAAAGCGGAAATCTGATCCGCCGGGCGAAAAATCTCATTCCCATTGCCATTCCCCTGTTTATCGGCGCCTTTCGTCGGGCCGAGGAACTGGCTCTGGCGATGGAGGCGCGCGGGTACCGTGGCGGCGAGGGCCGCACCCGATTACGCAAACTTTCTTTTTCCTGGCGGGACGGGGTCATTCTCGTCCAGGCCGTGATCCTCACCCTGCTGATCGGATGGTGGCGTGCATGAGGCGACTCAAGTGTATCGTCGCTTACGACGGAACAGACTTCAGCGGCTTTCAGGTTCAGCCGGACCAGGTGACCGTTCAAGGGGAAATTGAGGCCGCTCTTCAGCGGATAACGGGTGAAGCCATCCAAATTGCAGGGTCAGGGCGCACGGATGCCGGCGTTCATGCCCGCGGACAGGTGTTTCATTTTGACACCGAGAGCAATATACCCGTGGAGAAGTGGTCATTTGTCCTCAACAACCAGCTGCCGGATTCCATCGTCATCCGTTCCGTGGAGGAAGTGGATGCGTCCTTTCACGCCCGCTTTGACGTGAAAGTCAAAGAATACCGCTACTGCATTGACAACGGACCTGTCGCCGATGTATTCCGCCACCGTTACGCTGATCACATCCGCCACCCGCTTGACGTGGAGGCGATGCGGCAGGCTGCCCGGCATCTGCTTGGGGAGCACGATTTCACCTCGTTTTGTTCGGCCAAGACGTTCGTGGAGGACAAGGTCAGGACGATCTTTGACTTGCGGGTGGAACGCTGCGGGGATGAGATCTGGATTATTTGTCGCGGAAACGGATTTCTCTACAATATGGTACGGATTATCGCAGGCACCCTCGTTGAGGTAGGGCAGGGGAAAAGGTCTCCGGACGAACTGAGGGAGATTCTGCTGGCCTGCGATCGCGAACGGGCAGGCAAAACAGCGCCGGCGAAAGGGTTGACCATGTGGGAAGTAACCTACTAGGATTTTCTCCAACTTTCCAAGTATTAGCGCAGAACATGGCACTTGACTCTTGCCCTTCCATGTAGTACGATATTCCTTGGTATTTTCATACCCCGCTAGCCCCACTCTAGCCCCGGGATTGAAAAACAAGTACGAAGTTTTTATGGAACACCTGGAGAAGTTGCTCTCCCGTTACAAAGCGACAATCTCCTCACAATGTTGAAGATTCCTTGTTGACCGTAACACATTTAGGAGGGACAAACATGCGTACCACATATATGGCGAAACCGCTCGAAGTAGAGCGCAAATGGTACATCGTAGACGCAGAAGGTCAAACGCTCGGCCGCCTGGCTAGCGAAGTGGCTTCCATCCTGCGCGGTAAACTGAAACCTGAATTCACACCTCACGTTGATACAGGCGATTTCGTAATCGTGATCAACGCTGACAAAATCAAGCTGACCGGTAAAAAGCTCAGCGACAAAATCTACTATACCCACTCCCTCTATCCGGGTGGTCTGAAGGCGACAACTGCGGGCGACATGCTGAAAAACAAGCCTGAACGCATGTTTGAAATCGCTGTAAAAGGCATGCTGCCGAAAAACAGCTTGGGTCGTCAAATGTTCACCAAGCTGAAAGTATACGCTGGTTCTGAACATCCGCATGCAGCGCAAAAACCAGAAGTTTGGCAAATTCGCGGCTAAGTAAAGGGAGGAAAGACTCGTGGCACAAGTACAATACTACGGTACAGGTCGTCGTAAACACTCCGTAGCACGTGTTCGCCTGGTTCCGGGTGAAGGTCGCATTGTGATCAACAAACGTGATATGGATAACTACTTTGGTTTGGAAACTTTGAAACTGATCGTGAAACAACCGCTCGTTCTGACTGAAACTCTCGGTCGTTACGATGTTCTCGTAAACGTATCCGGTGGCGGTACTACTGGTCAAGCTGGTGCAATCCGTCACGGCGTGGCTCGCGCTCTGCTGAAAGCAGATCCGGAACTGCGCGGCGCTCTGAAGCGCGCAGGCTTCCTGACTCGCGACCCGCGTATGAAAGAGCGTAAAAAATACGGTCTCAAAGCAGCTCGTCGCGCTCCTCAATTCTCCAAGCGTTAATTGTTCGACGGCAAACGAACCCCCTTGTCTCCATCGCGAGGCAGGGGGTTTTTATCTTGCGTCATAAATTCCCCGCTTTGTCCATAGATATGAAAGAGAGTATGGGACAAAGGGGCGGTTGAAGGTGGCACGAAAAGTAGTCGGCTGGGTCCTTGCATGTGCTTTGCTGATCGTCATTTTTACGTACAAAGCGCCTGAACACTCCTCGTGGTCGACCTGGTCGCTTCCGTTGGCCGGCACGGTGATCGCCCTCGATCCAGGACACGGCGGCATCGACGGGGGAGCCGTTTCTACAGACGGAAAAGTCGTGGAAAAAGACGTTACGCTGGCGATTAGTCTTTACCTACGGGATTTTTTGCAGCAGTCGGGTGCTTATGTGATCATGACCCGGGAAGAAGACAAGGATTTGGCCTCTCCTGAGGCGCACAAACAGCGAAAGCGCAAGTCGGAGGATATACGCAACCGCGTCGCCTACATCAACGAGAATGCGCCGGATTTTTTGGTAAGTGTTCACGTGAATTCGATCCCCTCCCCTAAGTGGTCAGGAGCACAAACGTTCTACTACCCGGCGTATAAGGAAAGCGCGGAGATGTCGTACCTGATCCAGGACGAGATCAAACGCGTGCTGGAGAACACGGATCGCCTTCCGAAAAAGACGGACGACGTGTTTATGATTCGAGAGGTCAAATGCCCCGCCGTGCTCGTCGAGGTGGGCTTTGTAAGCAATGAGGCAGAGGCGAGGCGACTTCGTTCCTCCGAGTACCAAAAGGCCATGGCCAACGCGATTTATCAGGGCATTCTGCGCCATTATGCAGGAGAAAAAGTTCCGGTTACGCCAGAATAGCCCGGACTGCCGGAAACGAATGCCCCGGCCCTTTGTATATGCTATAATGGACGCGCGTACGTATGTTTTGGTAAAACAGATCCCTTACGATATGAGGTGGGCAATATGCTGACGAAAGAGCAAGTCTTGGAAGCGCTTCAAGACGTGAAAGATCCTGAGATCAACCGCAGTCTCGTGGAACTCAATATGATCCGCAACATCCAGATTGACGGGGACCAGATAAGCCTCACAGTAGTCCTCACAATCTCCGGCTGTCCGCTGAAAGCCAAGATCGAAGAAGATGTCATCCATGCGCTCAAAGCGTTAGGGGCCAAAGAAGTGCGTGTTCAATTCGGCACAATGACAGACGACGAGCGGGCGGCGTTGAGTGCGCAGCTGCGCGGCAACCAGACGCACAATATGGCGCCGGGACAAGCACAACTGCTCAATCCGATTCTTGCCAAGGATTCGAAAACCACGTTTATTGCCGTTACCTCCGGAAAAGGAGGAGTGGGGAAATCCACGGTGACGGTCAACCTAGCTGTTGCCTTGGCGCGACTCGGAAAGAAAGTGGGAATCATTGACGCGGACATCTACGGATTTAGTGTGCCCGACATGATGAACATCGAGCAGCGGCCCACTGTCATTGGCGAGGTTATTTTGCCAATTGAAAAATTCGGCGTGAAGGTCATGTCCATGGGCTTTTTTGTGGAGGACAACTCCCCGATTATCTGGCGCGGCCCGATGCTAGGAAAAATGCTGCGCAACTTTTTCTCAGAAGTTCACTGGGGAGATGATCTCGATTACCTCCTGCTGGATCTGCCTCCTGGTACCGGCGACATGGCGCTGGATGTTCACACCATGATTCCGCAAAGCAAAGAAATTATCGTAACCACTCCGCATGCCACGGCTGCGTTCGTGGCTGCTCGCGCAGGTGCGATGGCCAAGCGTACCGGCCATGAAATCCTCGGCGTGGTGGAAAATATGGCGTGGTATGAAGCGAAGGACGGTTCCAAGGAATACGTGTTTGGCCGAGGCGGAGGTGCCAAACTGGCTGAGACGCTGGCAACAGAGCTGCTGGCTCAGATTCCGCTGGGTCAACCGGAAAACCACACGGCCGAACCGGATTACTCTCCGTCGGTGTACAAGGCTCAATCACCGATTGGAAAATTGTATCTGGATATGGCAAAACGCGTGATGGAAAAATGCCAAACAACGGTAAACCAATAGCAGTGAAAAAGGTGGGCTCCGATAAAGAGCTCACCTTTTTTTAGTGTATAAGAATTTATAAATTTGGACATCCCATACAGCCGCTAGAAAAGTGTTCGGGGCCCCGCCCGGCGAAGAAAGGGACCCCACTCGGCTCAGCGATAGCTAATGCCGAGTGGGTTGAGGATAGCTAGTTACTCCTGAAAAAATCGTTTTTTGGCAGATGCATCTCATTGTGGTGAACTCAGGGGGGCAACCGTGTAACTGTATCCGTTAATCGTTGCTTATTTGGCCATTTGGGCTGCTCTTCTGAGGTTATGAGCCCAGATTCCGAAGCCAACCCAGGTTTTTGAGCCGACAAAGCCCCTGTACCGGCTTCGGTTTAAGCCGTACTTGCGTTTCAACAAACTTATTCTTGCTTCTCCCGCTGCACGGTATCGTTGCAAGTTTTTAAACCAGAGTTGTGATTCATGCTCTGTCCGTTTCTTGCTTTTCTTCCCGCAATGCGGGGTGCACACATAACGAACTCCCGCCTCTGTCAAGGCGGTTTCATTGGTTTTCTTGTAAAAACCGCGATCCGTAGCGACAGCATGGGGAACTTCTTTAAATCGTTCTTTATGCTGCTCGACGGC
>NZ_JBIYSM020000025.1:0-63607 GCF_044759095.2 Brevibacillus soli | reverse complement strand
CTTCGCCAGCCGTAGTAGCAGTATTGACAATATTTTCATTCATCAGTGATGCCGTGAACGCGGCATGGAAGTCTTATATGCCAAAAAAGGAGACGAGCCCCGTCTCCCTCTACACGACTGGGCGCTTCACCGCTTCGACAGTGGCAAGCGCCGCTTTCAAATCTTCGTATATGATGTTTCCGACCACGACGGTGTCGGCGATTTGTGCCATTTCCACAGCCTGTTCAACTGTACGGATGCCCCCGCCGTAAAACAGGTGGGCGTCTTCTGCTCCCGCTTTGCACGCCCGGACAATCTCCGGATCCCCGTATGTGCCGCTGTACTCCACATAAACAATCGGCAGTCGGCAAAGTTTTGCTGCTACCCGGGCGTACGCCTTGGCTTCCTCCGCGTCAGCGATCGGCTTGGCCTTGGTCAGCCTTGCAACCGAAGCATCCGGATTCCCGATCAAATAGCCCTCGGCGAAAATCTCTTCCCAGTGAATATAGGAACCGTAGTCACGCAGTCCGGCAACGTGCGGGGCAAACAGCCAATCGGGATCACCCGCATTCAGCACGAGCGGTACGAAGTAGGCGTCGAAGCCCGGCACCACCGCCTCCAGCGAGGAGATCTCGAGAACGACAGGTACCGCGTAGCGACGGATGCGGGACATCAGCTCCAGCGTATTGTCATAGGTTACACCGTACGTGCCGCCCACCAGAACGGCATCCGTTCCCGACTCGCACAATGCCTCAAGAGCTTCGTCGTCAATCGGCTTGTCGGGATCCAGTTTAAACGTATGACGCCAGCCACGAAAGTCAATCACAGATGCTGCCTCCCAATCTATTTGCCAATCCTCTCAAGCGCCAGCTGGTATCCGTCGTTGCCGTAGTTCAGACAGCGCTTCACGCGGGAGATTGTCGCCGTGCTGGCCCCGGTCTCCGCTTCGATCTGGTTGTACGTGAACCCTTTTCGCAGCATGCGCGCAACTTCCAGACGCTGTGCCAACGACTGCATTTCATTAATCGTGCAGAGATCGTCGAAAAACTGATAGCACTCCTCGATCGTTTCCAACGACAGGATTGCCTCAAACAGCTGTTCGATTCCCTTGCCCTTCAATTTCTCCAATTGCATGCGATCACCCCATAAATTCGTAGGGAAACTATTTCTCTGTAAAATTTTTATGCGTTAAAGCCCTATTACCTATCTTATGGGATATTCCCGACAACTTCAAGTCCCTATTGGAATTTCACCGAATGGGTCAACCCCGGTACGTGCGGGACGATGTTGATCCAGGTGTTGCCCGGCAAAAGCGGCAATTCCTCGGTCATCCCGGCGTCTGCATATGCGCGGATCACCCCGCCGCTGCGCTTCCACTTTACCTTGCGCGCCTTTCCCTGCTGAAACAGGTAGCCGTCGCCCGGCCCAACTACGTCCACCTGCCTGCGTCCTTCCTTGTCCAGAACGCGGTGCTTGGCGGCGATCACAAGCAGGTTGGTCACGGACAGCTGCTGATTGGTTGTCAGATCGATGTGGGGCTTGCCGGCCGTAAACCTCAGGTATTTTTTGCTGGACGAATCATAGCTGTAGCTGATCTTGTTCAGTTGATGGTAGGTCACGTCAATTTTTCCGGCCGGTTCTCCCTGCGCAATCACTGCATCAGCGGGCAGGAACGGGAAGAACGGAAGCTCGGAAGCAGGTCTCATTCCCTTTTCCCGGATTGCCTGCTCAATCAGGCCAGGATCGGTGTACAGGTTGTGCGGGGCCTTGCGAAACTTCTCCCGCCAGAAGTATCGGCTGTTGGCGATTTCGTTGACGGAACTGTAGTCGGATCGGGCAAGCGTCTCCAGGGCATCCGGACTGCCGCCGGCGTGAATCATCACGGCGTCAAAGCCTACGCCGATCTGGATGAAATACGGCCGGATACTGCGCACAGGTCCGATCACCTCTGGCTTCTGACTCTGGTAAATGGCAAGAAAACGGGTCATTTCTCCTTCAGCAAGCACTTCGTAAACAATATCCGCCTTGTTCAAGCCGGACTGCGGCCTTGCCTGCGGAGCGTTATTGATCATCACCATGATTGGGCGATTGTCCAAACGCTCGTTGGTACCCAAACCGGTAAAGGGAGCCGTGTAGGTATAGGTCGGGGTCTGAGGTTCAGACGGCTTGGGCTGCTCAACCGTAGGAGCCGGCGGCTGCTCCGGAGCGGGATTTGGCGGAGTTCCGACCGGCTGGCTGCATGCCGCCATCATCACGAGACTGAGAAGCAGCAGGGAGAACACCGGTTTTTGACGTCGATTCATGGAAGCGCTCCTTTCCAGTTTTCTCTTTGTTTTCCTCTTCTTTCTTCATAAACGGCTGTGAATCCTGCTTACACAAGTTTCCCATGATTCTCCTACCAGCCTGCCACACATGGTGTTTTTAGCTGTGCTACAATAATCATAGAATATGGAAAGAAGCGAGGGATATGCTGTGACGACCCCTTACCTTGTCTATTTGGTGGATGACGAAACCACCTTGCTGGAACTGCTTCAATCTTATCTGCAAAACGCTGGCTATCAGGTGAAGGCGTTCAAAAGCGGCGCAGAGGTGCTCCCGGTACTGGAACAGGAACAGCCCCACCTGTGGATTCTCGATATCATGCTCCCCGATATTGACGGATACGAGCTGCTTCGGCTGATTCGCAGCAAGTCGGACGTGCCGATTATCTTCATCTCAGCCCGCGATCAGGACATTGACAAAATTATCGGGCTGGAGCTAGGCAGCGACGACTATCTGGCCAAGCCGTTTCTCCCACGCGAGCTGGTCATCCGGGTGCAAAAGCTTTTGCAGCGTACCTACGAAAAGAGCGGCAGCCTGCCGAACCAGCCGCAGCAATTCCATGACTGGGTGGAAGTCGGCCCCTACCTGATTTCAGAAAAAGGCAGGCTCGTGAAGGAAGGCGAAACGCCAATCGAGCTGACGACCAAGGAGTTTGAATTCATCATCTACCTGCTCCACAATCGGGGCATTGCACTGCATCGGGAGCAGATCCTGCGGGCCGTATGGGGAGAGGATTATATCGGCTCGGACCGGGCAGTGGACGATCTGGTCAAGCGAATTCGCAAGAAACTACCGAAGTTCCCGCTGGAAACCGTGTACGGCTTCGGCTACCGGATGACCGCGACATGAGAAGCCGTTTTCAGTTGAAAAACCTGCCGCTCTCCCGCCAGATCCTCATCCTGTTCATGCTGCTCACCACCGTACTGGGCGTCAGTGTGGGTACCCTTTACCCGCTGGCCATCAAACAGTATCTCGTCGGAAACGCCTACGCCCTGCTCGAAGAAGAGTTCGAAACGCTGGCCAGCCACATCGCCTTTACGGAAAACCGCGAACTGCTTCCCGTTCCGGCGGCGGCACCCTACTTCCTGCAGCTGCTGCTCTCCCGGTACGAGTACTCATTTGACGTCATCGTCTTCGCGGCCAACGGGCAGCAATTGGGCAGCCGGAGTGCCGAGCCCATTCCCCCCTCCGATGCCGCCGAGCTGTTCCGCCTGGCCGCCTCCTATCCGCGCAATCGACTGCAGCACGGCACCCTTGAGCGGGGTTCGGAAGATTATCTGTTCGTCAGCAAACAGATGGATTACCACGGCTTTCCCTACTATTTGGTGCTGTTTTCCAAGGAACGGGAGCTGAACCAAATCAACGCCCTGCTGACCCGTCAGTTCTTTCTGATCTTCGCCGTGCTCCTTTTGGTCAGTTGGCTGTTGGCTGTCTGGTTTAGCCGCTACCTGAGCAATCCGCTTCGCCGGTTGGACGAATCCTGCCAGAAAATTGCCCGCCGCCAGTTTGACATCCCGCTCACGGTCGATCGCGAGGATGAAATCGGCCAGCTTGCCCGCTCCTTTGAGACGATGAAGAACCAACTGAAGGAATACGACGAGTCTCAGCGCCATTTTGTCCAGAACATTTCCCACGAGCTGAAAACGCCGATCATGGCGATCCAGGGGTATGCGCATGGATTGCTGGAAGGGGTCTTTCGCGGCCCGCAGGCTGAAAAGGGACTGCAGATTATTATGGAGGAAAGCAAGCGTCTGGAAAAAGTCGTGGAGCAGCTGCTGTATCTCACCAAAGTCGAATCGATTGCCCAGATGATGCAAAAGAACCGCGTGGATCTGACGGAGATGTTTCACCTGCTGGAGCAGCGGCTCTCCGTCCTCAATCCGGACATCCGCTGGGAGCTTCATCTGCCGGCCTCGCTCACGATTGAAGGGGACGGCGAACAGCTGAGCACTGCATTTGTCAATCTTCTGGAAAACCAGCTGCGTTATGCCAAAAGCCGCTTGACCATCACCGGCAAACAAACGGGAGACGCCATTACTCTCACCATCGCCAACGACGGCCCGCCGATCGAGGAAACGCTGCTGCCCAACCTGTTTCAACGCTTCCGCAAAGGGAAATCAGGCAAGCACGGACTTGGTCTTGCGATCGCCCGCGCCGTCTTTGAAGCCCACGACGGCAGCATCAAGGCAAGCAATGAAGCGGACGGACCGGTGTTTACCATCACTCTTCCGCTTCACCCTGCAGGAACGACGTAGATAATACGGAAGCTCATGCGCCTTCCATATGGCGAGCATGAGCTTCTTCTGTTACAAGAACCCGGAAGGCGAATTCTCCATCTAATTAACTTTGCGAACGTACCAAAGAATGTTTACAATATTGACAGCACCCTTCAGAGGTTGGGTGCTCCCTTCCTCGAAAGGATGAGAAACCATGAGTGATAAACTTGACCTGATCCTTCAAGAACTGAAGCACGTTCACGAGAACATCTCCGTTCTTGATTCCAAAGTGTCGTCTCTCGATACTAAAGTGTCGTCCCTTGATTCCAAGGTGTCGTCTCTCGATACTAAAGTGTCTTCCCTTGATTCCAAAGTGTCTTCCCTTGATTCCAAAGTGTCTTCCCTCGATACTAAAGTGTCGTCTCTCGATTCCAAGGTGTCGTCTCTCGATTCCAAGGTGTCGTCTCTCGATGCTAAAGTGTCTTCCCTTGATTCCAAAGTGTCTTCCCTTGATACTAAAGTGTCTTCTCTCGATTCCAAAGTGTCGTCTCTCGATTCCAAGGTGTCGTCTCTCGATTCCAAAGTCTCTTCCCTTGATGCAAGAGTATCCGTTCTAGAATCAAACCAGCTCACCTTCCTTCAGGAATTGCGGGAGATGCGGCTGGAAAATCAGGCGAGGGATCGGATGATGTTCCAGGAGTTTGAGAAGCTTGGAAACGCGATTCAATACGTCAATCGACGCATTGCTGACGTAGAGCTGGGCGTTATTCTGTCACAATCAAAACCGAGTGAAGACAAAGGCGATATTCTATAGAGAAGGGGCTGTCCCAAAAGTCTAGTTTAGACTGAGGGATTGCCCCTTTTATCAGAGATGGCACCTTTATCGCTTTTTCTATGACTGCTCGAACGAGCCGGATTAAACGGAAAAACCAGCACCGTAACGTGCTGGTACTCTTTCAAAGTTTTGGTTTGTGAAGCGCCTTTGCCAGCAAAACGCCTCCGTTTCAACACGTCTCGAGCAAGCGGGCGAGGAGTGCGGTTCTCAAAGGGATATCTTCAAGGGTGACAAACTCACCCGGCGAATGGGCAAACCCGCCGCGGGCTCCCAGACCATCCAGCGTCGGCACCCCGCAGGAGGCTGCAAAATTGCCGTCGCTCACCCCGCCTGTTCCAGACTCCTCCAGTTCCATGCCCAATTCGTCAGCGCTGATCTTGCGAGCGAGTGCAAACAGTTGGGCTGTCTGCTCCGTACGCTGCATGGGAGGACGGCGGATGCCGCCTGTGACCGACAACCGAGCCCCCGGCAGAGTCGGCTGCAGGGTTGACATCCATTGGTCCAACCGTTTCGCTTCTTCCGTCGTCATCATTCGGATGTCTACTTCGGCCTCCGCGTAGTCCGCAATGACATTGGCACCGATGCCGCCGCGGATCACGCCAACGTTGACCGTGGTTCCCGTTTCGTAGTCCGTGAGCGCATGCAAGGCCTGTACCTGTCGGGACAGCTCCTCAATGGCGGAAACCCCTTTGTGATGATCAACCCCGGCATGGGCGGAGACACCGTTCACCGTCAGGGAATAATGAGCGCTTCCCTTTCGCCAGGTTTTCAGTGCTCCATTCGGTTCGGTCGGGGGTTCCAGAACGAAACAAGCAGATGATTGGCGAGCTTCTTCCTCCACCAGGCGGCGGGATGTCGGACTCCCGATCTCTTCATCGCTATTGATCAAGAACACGACTCGCTTGTCTTTCGGGAAACGATCCCACTCCCGCAGGACATGAAGAGCAAACATCGCCTGAAGCAGACCCGCTTTCATGTCGTAAACCCCTGGTCCGAACGCCTTTCCATCCGCGATGGTAAACGGCCGCCGCTCCGCCTCTCCCAGCGGCCATACCGTGTCGTAATGGCCGATCAAGAGAATCTGCTTTTCCCCGTTCCCCAGCTCGCAGCGAAGCTGATCGCCGTACGTATCGTTGTGAATGCGTACCGCCTTTCCGCCCGTCAGGCGTTCAAACAGTTGCCCGTACCAGTTCGCCATCCGGTCACCCTGCGGCTTGTCCCGGGAAGGCGAATCCATGTTGACGCTCTCCTCCAGCAGCTGCAGAAAGTCGTTCATTTGTTCTCGGATATAGGAGTGCATCTAGAGTCACTGTCCTTACGTTTAATGTGATTGAGAGTTAAGTCCGAACAAACGCTCCAGCCCGTAGACTTTCTCCAGCAGCAAAATGAAACCCAGACTGATCAGGATGACCACGGTAGAAATGGACGCTACCAGCGGATCCAGCGTTTCCTGCATGTAGTTGAAGATCGCCAGCGGCAGCGTCGTCGTATCGGGCGCGACCAGAAACAGTGACACTGTAACGTTGTCGAACGAAGTCAAGAAGGAAAAAATCATTCCCGAGAGAATGGCCGGTCGAAGAAGTGGCAGGGTAACGTCCCAAAAAACCCGTGCCGGACGTGCCCCCAACATGTACCCGGCCCGTTCCAGGGTGAAGTCAAAGGTGCTGAGTCCCGTGAGCACCAGACGCACCACGTAGGGAATGGATATCAAGATGTGAGACAGCAGCAGGCCGGTAAACGTCCCCGCCAGTCCAATCCGGGTGAAAAAAATCAAAGCAGCGATACCGATGATTAACGACGGTACCGTAAGCGGTGACAGCATCAATGCATTCAGGACACCGCTGCCGCGGAACTTGTACTTGGCCAACGCAAACGCAGCCAGCGTGCCAATCAGGGTGGCCAGCACGGCGGTAATTGCAGCCAGCTTCAGGCTAAACCAGAACGAATCGACAAATTCCGGCCGATCCAGTATCATCGTATACCACTTCCAGGAAAAACCTTCCGGCGGGAATGACAGATAACCCGCTGCCGTAAATGAAGTCGGAATAATCACGAGAAACGGCAAATTGACCAAAAGCAATACGATCCATGTAACGACACCCAACCAGTTGATCCGCTTCATGATGAAAACACCTCTCTGTACCGCTTCGTCTCCACCAACCGTGTAAACAGGCTCACCAGGACAAACGTACTGCCCAGCAGCAGGAAGGAGAGAGCTGCGCCCAACGGCCAGTTCAGCGTGGACATGATTTGCTCATACACGATAACCGGCATGACCTTGACAGAGGTTCCCCCCATCAATGCCGGAGTCACATACGCACTCATCGAGAGACTGAAAACCAGCGTGACGCCGGCCACGATTCCCGGAAGACTAAGCGGGAGTGTGACAGAAGCGAACGTGCGCAATCGCGTAGCTCCCAGGATGGAAGCCGCCTTGGACAAGGATGGGTCAATGGCGTACAGACTGGTGGCAATCGCCAGGACCATATACGCGATAAATGCGTCAGTCAGACCAATGACGACCCCCAGCTCGTTGTAGAGAAGCTCCAACGGTTCCTGAATAACTCCCAGCTTGAGCAGCATCTCATTAATCCAACCGTTGTTTCCGAGCACGACCACCCAGCCAAAGTTGCGAATGACTACACTGATCAAATGCGGAGCAAGGATGAGCATCGTGATAATCCCCCTCATCCGACCGGACGCCTGCGCCATGTACATGGCAACAGGATAGCCCAGCAATAGCGTCAGAAGAACGGTCCACAAGCTGACACGAATGCTGCGCCACAGAATATCCAGATAAAACGGATCCTGAATAAACAACAGGTAATTTTGCAAGGTGAACTGTTCCAGATCGTCCTGAAAGCTCAACAGCAGCATAAGCAGCATCGGGATCAGAAACACTCCCAACAGGACGATCATGCCCGGCGCCGTCAACAGGAGAATGGCCAACCGTCTACCGTTCATCGGCCATCCCTCTCTGTCGGCAGAACCAGTACGTCTGCTTCGTCCCAGCTGCAAGAAACGGCTCGTCCGGGTTCCAGGTTAATGCTGCTGTCCGCCATTTGCACCTTCGCCGACAAGGAGAGTTTCCCTGCATGAATTTCACATTCGGAAAACGCCCCCAGGAATGAGGTCATGACGATTTCGCCGCTTGCCTGATTCTCGCCTCCTTGTCCGGTGACAGCCGGGGCGATCTTGATCTTTTCCGGGCGGATAAACACCTTTACCTTTTCCCGCTGGACAAAGGAGCGTTCCTGGCGACCTGCTCTGATCAAAAGACCAGTGTCCGTTTTTATCAAGAGACGCGAACCGTCCTGCTCCACTACTTCCCCGCTCAGCCTGTTGGTCTTGCCGATAAAGGTATGAACAAATTCCGATGCCGGACGGTTGTAGATCTCCAACGGTTTTCCGATCTGCTCCACAAACCCGTGGTTCAATACAACGATGCGATCGGACAGCGACAGCGCTTCCTCCTGGTCGTGGGTAACAAAGATGGTGGTTACGCCGATCTCCTGATGCAGTCGTTTCAGTTCGTCCCTCAGTTCTTCGCGAAGCTTGGCGTCCAGGTTGCTGAGCGGTTCGTCCAAGAGCAAGAGCGATGGCTCTATGACCAAAGCGCGGGCAATGGCGATCCGCTGCCGCTGTCCACCAGACAGCTGCTTCGGGTAGCGATCAGACACATTGGGCAGCTTGACCAGGTCCAATACCCGTTTGACCCGCTCCTGCGCCTCTGCTTTGCCTACCTTGCGCAGCTTCAGTCCATAGGCCACATTTTCGGCCACGGTCATGTGCGGAAAGAGTGAATAGGTTTGAAACACCATTCCCAATTCCCGCTTGTACGGAGGCACGCCGTTCATGCGCTGCCCCTTGATGAAGAGATCCCCTTCGTCGGGCTCCAAAAAGCCGGCAATCATGTTGAGTGTGGTCGTTTTTCCGCACCCGGACGGGCCGAGAAAGGAGATAAACTCTCCTTGCTCGACCTGCAGGTTGAAATTTTGCACCACCACGTTGCTTTGGAAGGTCTTCTTGATGTTTCGCAACTCAACATCGATGTTCTTACCCAAGATGGACACCTACTTTCCTACGTTTGGAGCAATTTCCCGGTTAAAGCGATCCAGCCATTCCGCTGTTTTGTTACCTACGACGTCGTAATCGAAGATCACCACTTTACTGCGGTCAAATTCAAGTTGCTTCGCCAAATCATCCGGCAGTTTTACGTCTACGGCCGGATTGTAGTACAGCTCGGCGGCGTACATGGTTTGCACTTCTTCGGTCAACAGGAAATCAATGAAAGCTTTGGCTGCTTCCGGATGCTTGGCGTTTTTTACCAATGTGGCCACGTTCGGCACGACGTTGGCTCCTTCTTCCGGGAAGACGAACTCAAGCGGCAAACCAGCTTTCTTCTGGGTCAGGCTGCGTGCCATTGTCCAGGTGGTATAGGCTGCGCTTTTGCTTTGCAGGTTCTGCTGCAGCTGAGCAGCGCTCTTGGCAAAGGTCGGCATGTAGCTGGCAATCGTTTTCAGCTTTTCAAAGCCAGGGTCGATGTTTTTCTCGGAGCCTCCGTTGGCATAGGCCAGCATGATGGTGGCAGAGCGGCCGAAGTTGCTGGCGATATCGGTCATGGTAATGTAGCCCTTTAGTTCCGGTTTGGCCAGGTCATTCCACGACTTCGGCACCGGCAGATTCTTTTCTTTCACCAGTTCAGCATTGTAGGAAATCCCCATCGGAGTAAAGTTGACGGTTACCCCGCTGTCGTCTCGTATCTTGAGGTCGGCTGGCACTTTGGCCATGTTCGGCACGTCTGCCTCGGTAATGGTCTCCCACAGCCCTTCCTGACGGCCTTTTTCCTGCTCTCCGCCTTCGATGATGGTCACGTCGATCTGCGGCGAATTTTTCTGCGCCTTTACCTTGGCCACGATCTCCGTGGAGACACCCGACACATACGTGAGCTTCACGTTGGGATATTTTTCGTTAAACTTTTTGAAGATGTGATCTTTCATCAGCTTTTCAACCGTCGCCCCATTCCCGGCAACCACCAAAGTGTCCTCCAGTTGAGCCTGGGCAGCAGGTTGATTTCCGCCTGCGGGAGCAGGTTCGCTCTTTTGCGGAGCGGACGACTGCGGCGCGGACGTACCGCAACCGGCCAGCAGAGATCCGGTCAATGCAATGACTGACAGAATGGATAACGCTTTCTTTTTCACTTTTGTTCAACCCCCAATTGATGATCATTGTTCACGAATAGAGAACGTTGTTTGCCATTCGGGAACACTAGTGTTATACTAGCATAAAGATACTGACTATTCAACTTTTTCGTTTTTCGAAAGACAGCATTTTTGATAGACTGAGAGTATTCTCCATCAAATACCTCTGAAGGAGTTTCTGGTATGGATCACGTTCTTTCTTCCGTTCGTAACAGCTGCCGGCTGCTCAAGCTGTTCCTGGACTCTCCGCGCGAAATGGGCGTCACTGAGGTGAGCAAGCGGCTTCAATTGTCCAAAGGGGCCGTTCACAAGCTGCTGGTCACCTTGGAAGCGGAGGGCTTTATTCGCAAAAATGAAGAGACGAAGCAGTACACATTGGGGTACACGTTGCTTGAGCTAGGCACGAAAGTCATTAAAAACCACGATATCGTTGACTTTTCACTGCCGCACATGCACGATTTGGTCTCCTCCACTCAGGAATTGGTCGTGCTTTGTGTGCTCGACAAGAAAGACGCCATTTACGTAGCCAAGGTAGATTCTCCACTCCCCATTCGCTTCAATGTAGAGAACTACAGGCGTTTTCCTCCCTATGCTACTACGGGTTCACGGGTACTGCTCGCTTATCAACCGGAATCGTTTCAAGAAGAAATTCTGGCTCATGCCGAGATTCGGTCTTACACGCCACACTCTTTTACAAGTGCCGAAGAGATTCGGGAAAACCTGCGAGAAATCAAGGCTCGTGGCTACGAGATCAGCTCCAATCGGCGCAACGTGGGCGTGACAGGTATGGCTGCCCCCATCTTTGATTCCACCGGACAAGTTACGGCGGCCATCAGCGTCATTGGTCCATCCGACCGCGTTCTTCTGCAGCAGGAATCAATCTTGCAGCACCTGCTGAAGACGGCCCGGGAAATGTCTCAAAAACTGGGGTACCGGCCGTAACGTCAAAACCCTCTGCCGCAGCGTTTATCCGCCATGCAGAGGGTCTTTTTATTCACAAAAACATGCGCCATGCTGCCACCACCGCCACACCTGTCAGCAAGGAGAGAACGATCTGCTTTTTCCACAGGCCCACAACCAGCGAGGCTGTACCCGCGATCAGGTATTCGGGACTCCAGGCCCCTTCCCTTGTGTGAAACAGAACCGGCGGAATCGTGAGCGAACTGAACACTCCTACCGGCACCATCGCCAGCCCCCTGCGCAACCACTGAGGAATCTCCCAGCGAGAGCTGATCAGCAGCATGGGAAAACGAGTGAGATAGGTGATGACCGCCATCCCGATGATGTACCATACGACGCTAGTGTTCATCAGACAACGCTCCCATCCCAACCGCTGTCAACGTTCCTGCAATCACTGCGGCTGTCGCTCCCCCCAGCCAAAACCCCAGACAGGCAACGGCGGCCGAACACAGGCCCACTTTGACGTGAAACGACGAAAGCAGATTCACCGCAAGAAACCCGAGAAAGGTGGCGGTAAACGCAAAGTCCAGACCAAATCTCTCCGGTTCGGTAAATACGGCGCCAAACAGCGCTCCGGCCAATGTGCTTGCGTTCCAGATCAGGTAGTCGGTGACGCTGGCCCCTGCAAAAAAGGCAAGGCTCGGTCGTTCTCCCGACGACAGGTATGTCGCTTTTAACGCATAGGTTTCATCATTCAAGGTCGCCGCCATGAGCGAAAGCTTCCACGGAGACGTCTCGCGAAAATGCGGACCAAGCGACAACCCGTACAGCAGTTGACGCGCGTTCAAAAGGAAGGTGGACACCAGAATCGGCCACCCGACGATCCCTTGCGAAATCAGTCCCACGGCCGCAAACTGCGACGATCCCGCATTCACGAGCAGGGAAAATAACATCGCTTCCGCAACGCCCAGTCCAGCCTGTCTGGCCAAAATGCCGAACACCAACCCGTCCACAACCCCGGCAGCGGCTACCGGCACAATTTGTTTCATCCCTTTTGCGAACAACACATACGTCGACGACAAATTTCTCCCTCCTACGTCCCGGCCTTCTTTTCGAGGAAAGGCTTCCAACACCGGTACAGCTGCCGGATCCCCTCCTCGATCTGCTCAACCGTCAAACCGCCGAAGCCCAGCTGAAAAGCAGGCGGACGGTTTTGCGGCGGATGCAGCCATTTCCCGGTCGTCGGATAGACGCGAATTCCGGCCCGCTCCGCCTCCTGCGCAAGCTCATCCGCTGACAGCCGGCTGTTCACTTCCAGCGTCACGGACAAACCCGCATCCTGCCCTCTGACCTGCACATGCTGTCCCATCACCGCCCGCAGCGCATGAAGCATGACATCGTGTTTTTTCTGGTAGATCGTACGCATCTTGCGGATGTGCCGCTCCCATTCTCCGTTTTTCATGAACAGAGCCAGCACCTTTTGGTGAATCGGGGACACACTCTGATCGTACGTGGAAAAGCGACCGTGAAAAATGGCGAGCAGCCCCGGAGGCAGCACCATGTAACTGATGCGAATGGCGGGGAGCAGCGACTTGGAAAACGTGCCAATATAGACGACGTTTCCGTGGGTATCCATGCCCTGCAGGGAAGGAATCGGTTTGCCGTGGTAGCGAAACTCGCCGTCATAATCGTCTTCGATGATGAGCCCGTTCGCTTTCGCCGCCCATTGCAGCAGTCTCATCCGTTTGGCGAACGGCATCACAGCCCCCGACGGATCCTGATGGGACGGCGTAATGTAGACAAGCCGCGCGTCACTTGATGCCAATGCTTCTACATCGATACCGTCATCTTCCAGGGGAATGGGACGAAGCGCATACCCGAGATGCACAAACACGGAGCGAACTCCATTGTACCCCGGCTCTTCCATCGCGACGGGGCGCCCGTCGACTCCGATCATTTGACAAAGCAGGTTGATAATCAACTGGGTACCGGCCGCCAGCACAATTTGATCCGCGGTGCAGTTGACACCGCGCGCCCTCCGCAGATAGGAGGCCAGCTGTTCCCGCAGTTCCGGCTCCCCCTGACGGTCTCCATAGTGAATGATCTCCTTGTGCTCCGCACGGAAGCATTGATTGGTGTACTTGCGCCACAGATCAAAGGGAAAGTGTTCCGCCTCCACTCTGGCCGGGTGGAAATCGTAACGGATCGTTTCCTTTTTCAAGCCCTCCCCGGCTGACAGGAGAGGGGAGGTGGGCGCAGCAGGAGAGGCCGTCAGTTCCGAGTCCATCTCCACCACATAGAAACCGCTCCTCTCCCGGCTTTCAATGTATCCTTCCGCCATCAGCTGATGGTACGCCGACTCTACCGTTGTTTTGCTCAGCTGCAGAAAGCGGCACAAATCCCGAACGGATGGCAGTCGTGTGGCAGACGGAAGCCGCCCCGTCTGTATCTCCTCGCGAAAATAATGGTACAACTGCATATATAAAGGCTGCTCTGCCCCTTCGTCCAAGCGCGGACTGATATCCACTGCCTTCCCTCCATCTGACCACTACGCATTCAGAAATTCTGTCCCTTTCGAAAAGGGTCAGTTTTTTCTATCATAACAGAAGATTCCTGCAGAAAGGAGAGATTGCCTTGAACCAACGCTCCATCGGATTGTCCCACTGCACCTCCCTCTACGTGGCGGCCATCCTCGGATCCGGTGTCCTGTTTCTCTCCGGCAGCACGGCCAACGTCGCCGGACCCGCTTCCTTGCTTGCCTGGCTGCTGGTGATTTTGTTAAGCTTTCCTCTGGCTTACTCCTTCGCCGCCATGTCCCGTGCCTATCCTGACGCAGGTGGAGCAGCTACCTTTGTCAAAATGGCGTATGGCCCCACCCTTGGCGTCAGGTGGCGCTGCAGCAAAAAACCGATGGACTCGTTTGAGTTCCATCGGTTCTTGTCCACAGATTAGGCCAGGTAGGCTTCCCGCACTTGCGGATTGGCCAACAGCGTCCGGGCATCATCCTGAAGAATGATCTCACCGGTTTGAATAACGTAGCCGCGGTTGGCAACGGAGAGCGCCTGGTTGGCGTTTTGCTCTACCAAAAGAATCGTCATGCCTTCGCGATTGAGCTCGGTCACGATGTCAAAGATCAGCTCCACCAGAATCGGAGCGAGACCCATGGACGGCTCGTCCAGCATCAGAATCTTCGGCTTCATCATCAATCCGCGGGCGATGGCCAACATCTGCTGTTCGCCCCCGGACATCGTGCCGCCCTTTTGATTCATCCGCTCTTTCAAGCGCGGGAAGTAGCGGAAGGCCCGCTCGATCCCCTCTTCAACGAGCGCCTTGTCGGTCACGGAAAAGGCCCCCATCTCCAGATTCTCCCGCACGGTCAGTTTCGGAAAGATGCGGCGCCCTTCCGGCACGTGGGCGATTCCCAGCTGCGCAATATCGTGCGTGCGCATTCCGGTGATGTCTTGGCCGTTGAAAAAGACTTTCCCTTCGCGGGCGCGTGTCTGTCCGCAAATGGTTTTCAACGTCGTCGACTTGCCTGCCCCGTTGGAGCCGATCAAGGTGACGACCTCACCCTCCTCGACCCGGATGCTTAAACCTTTCAGTGCGTGAATACCGCCGTAATAGGTGTGTACGTTTTGCAGTTCCAGCAGTGCCATGTCTCGTTCCCCCCTCTTACGACACTTCCGTCGCGCTCTTGCCGAGGTACGCTTCGATCACGTTCGGGTTGTTGCGGATCTGCTCCGGAGTCCCCTCGGCAATTTTGCGTCCGTAGTCCAGCACGTGGATGTATTCGCTCAAGCCCATGACGAGCTTCATGTCGTGTTCAATCAAAATGATGGTCAAATCCAGCTCTTTTTTCAAACGGCGGATAAAGTCGGTCATCTCAAGCGTCTCCCGCGGGTTCATCCCTGCAGCCGGCTCGTCAAGCAAAATGATCTGCGGATTGGTGGCCAATGCGCGGGCGATTTCCAGGCGGCGCTGCAAGCCGTACGGCAGGCTTCCGGCCGCTTCGTTCGCGACGTGGGAAATACCGACGTACTCCATCAGCTGGTACGCTTCCACACGTGCGCGTTCCTCTTCCTCACGCACCCGCTTGGTATTGAACAGGATACCCAAAATCCCTGCGGACAGGCGGCTGTGAACACCGACCATCACGTTTTCCAAAGCCGTCATCTCTTTGAACAGGCGAATGTTTTGAAAGGTCCGGGTGATGCCGTACGCGGCGATTTGATCCGGACGAAGTCCCTTGATGCTTTTCCCGTTCAGGAGAATCTCTCCCTCATCCGGTTCATAGAAGCCTGTAATCATGTTGAAAAACGTGGTTTTCCCGGCGCCGTTCGGACCAATGACGGCTGTAATCGTTCCCTTATCGATCTTCACGGTGACGTCCTGGTTGGCGACGAGTCCGCCGAACCGCTTCGTCAGGCCGTTTGCTTCCAATAGTGCCATTCTATTCCCTCCTTGTCCGCTACGACTGCTTGCCTTGCGGTAGCTTGCCGAGGATACCCAGTTTTTCCTTGGCATAGGCGCTGCCCTTGATGGCGTCGATATCGTTTTTCTTGCGCTTCGCCGGAATCAGACCGTTCGGACGGTAGAGCGCGACGAGAATCAGCATAATTCCGAAAATCAGGCGTTGGAACTTGGAAGGGTCCAATTGGTTCGGCAGGTTGATGATGCCGGATTGCTGCAGGGTGTGCAGGAAGTTGGAGAACTCCTTCAACAGCTGCACCTGAAGCACGGTGACAAACGCCGCTCCCAGGACAACACCCGGGATGCTGCCGCTGCCGCCCAGAATCACCATGACCAGAATCCCGATGGACTCCATCAGCGTAAAAGACGTCGGGTCGATAAATGTCTGCTTGGCCGCAAAGATCACACCGACCACTCCGGCAAAGGAAGCACCGGTCGCAAACGCCGCCAGCTTGGTGTTCAGGAGCGAAATCCCCATCGATTGGGCAGCCAGTTCATCCTCGCGCACCGCGATCCACGCGCGTCCCAGACGGGAGTGCTCGAAGCGGATGTTGGCTAAGACGATGAAGGCGATGACAATCAGCGTAATAAAGTAGAAGTAGAACGGTGTGCCCATTTTGAGACCGAACAGCTCCGGCGACGGAATCGGAGTGATCCCTTGCGGCCCGTTGGTAATGTTTACGGGCTTATCCAGGTTGTTAAAAATAATCCGAATAATCTCGCCAAAACCAAGGGTAACGATGGCCAGGTAGTCACCTTTTACACGGAGAACAGGCAGACCCAGCAAAATCCCGAAAATCGCAGCGACGATCAACCCGACAATCAGGAACGGCCAAAACCATTCACCGCTCAAAGGGAACAGGTTGCCCGCGATAAATTCGTTGGCCTGCGAGGTAGAGAAGATGGCGTACGCGTAAGCACCGGCAGCGAAGAATGCCACGTATCCAAGGTCCAACAAGCCGGCGAAGCCTACTACAATGTTGAGTCCCAATGCCATGGCTACGTAGATCCCAACCTGCGACGCCACTTCCATGTAGTAGCGGTTGTCACCGGCAACGAGCGGAATGATCAAAAGCAGCACTGCCGCTCCCAGCAGCATCTGAATCTTCTTCGTCGTGTTGGTATAGTAGATGACGATAATGGAAGACAAGATTCCGAGAAACGCCATTACGGACTTGTCCATAAAATGCAACGCTGAAGCAAATACGGCAATCCAAATCAGGGTAAAGAGAAGCGGAACACCCTTGAACGAACCGGTTACGAATTTAGCCACTTGCTCTCACCTACACTTTCTCTTTCACGGCTTCGCCAAACAGACCTTCCGGTTTGAACAGAAGCACGAGAATTAAAATACTGAACGCA
The DNA here is from genome assembly GCF_044759095.2 of Brevibacillus soli. Classification (NCBI taxonomy): domain Bacteria; kingdom Bacillati; phylum Bacillota; class Bacilli; order Caryophanales; family Paenibacillaceae; genus Brevibacillus; species Brevibacillus soli. The sequence goes on along the minus strand of NZ_JBIYSM020000025.1, from coordinate 46,322 downwards.
AATACGTCCTTGTACTCGGCACCAAATGCGCCGCCAGTCAGCGGACCCATGTACGCGCCGGAGAGGGACTCCAACAGACCGAGCAGCACACCGCCCACCATCGCGCCGCGGAGGTTGCCAATCCCGCCCAGTACGGCAGCGGTAAATGCTTTTAAGCCGAGAATAAATCCAATGTACGGGTCAATGGTTCCGTAGTTTTGCGCAAACAGTACGCCGGTGGCTCCGCCCAGGCTGGAGCCGATCAGAAAGGTAAGCATGATCACTTTGTCTACATTTATGGTCATCAGCGAAGCCGTGGTTTGATCCTGCGCTACGGCACGCATGGCAATTCCCCATTTTGTTTTGTTCACGAACAGCGTCAAGGCTATCATCATCACGATCGCAAGGACAATCACAATCAGACCTTTTACCGGAATGGTTGCTATGCCACCCAAGGAAACAGAACCTGTAAACAAAATCGGACTATTCAAATAAAATTCATTGCGAGCAATCGCTTCTGTAAAACGAACCAGGTCTTGCAGCAGGAATGATACACCGATGGCAGAGATCAGCGGAACAAGGCGGGGTGCGCTGCGAAGCGGCCGATAGGCTATGCGTTCGATTCCGACGCCAAGCGCCCCGGTAATACCCATCGCAAACAGAAGCATCAGGAACAGGGCGACAAACGGATTCATGCCTTCCAGTGCGCCGAGTGCGTCAGAGATGAGCAGGACTTCTGTTCCTACAAAGGCACCCACCATGAAAATCTCTCCGTGGGCGAAGTTGATGAATTCAAGAATACCGTAAACCATGGTGTAGCCGAGTGCGACGACAGCGTACATAAATCCGAGTGTTAAACCGTCAACCAATACCTGAGGTAAAATGCCGAGCAGCATGCGTTGATCCCTCATTCCTTCATAAACTTAATAATTTTCTGTATTCGGTGCCACCCAAGAAAAAGGGGCGAACACCTGCGTGCCGCCCCTAGGGTGGATGAGGCTAGTGAGGTACGTCTAGGCTGAGAAGAATTATTGTGCCTTCCCTACGAATACAGATTTGTCTTTTTCGTACTTGTAGATGAATACGTCTGCGTTGGTGTTGTCACCTTTGTCGTCGAAGGTAACTTTTGTAAATTGACCTTGGAAGTCCTTGGTCTTGTGAACAGCTTCGAGAACCTGTTCACGGGATGGTTTTTTGCCGCCGTTCGCTTTGATGGCTTCCAGCACGCCGTTCAGTACGACGTTCATGGAGTCGAAACCGTATACGGAGTAGGTTTCGAGCGGTTTATTCGTGGCTTTCTTGTATTCTTCAGCCCATTTCTTGCCTTCTTCGGTTTGCGTGACGTCACCCGCTACGGAAGTGAACACAACGCCTTCTACTGCAGGGCCTGCAATTTTTATCATATCAGAAGAGTCCAAACCGTCGCCACCCATAAAATAACCCTTGTAGCCTTTTTCACGGGCTTGCTTGATCAGGATGCCGCCTTCCGGATAGAGTCCGCCGAAGAAGATGATGTCAGGGTTTTTCGCTGTTACCTGGTTAAGTACTGCGCTGTAGTCCTTCTCGCCTTGCGTAATGCCCTCGTAGCCGAGAAGTTGCACACCGTCTTTTTCAAACTGCAACTTTACCTGATCAGCCAAACCTTGGCCGTACGCTGTCTTGTCGTGAATGAGGAACGCAGTCTTCACGCCCAGCGTATTTTTCGCGTACATCGCCGCTTTCGGTCCTTGCGAGTCGTCGCGCGCGCAGATGCGGTGAACGGTTTTCTTGCCTTCTTCCGTCAGTTTCACTGCGGTATTGGCCGGGGATACCATCACGAGTTTGCCTTCTTCATATTTTACGGAAGACGGGATGGCTACACCAGAGTTGAGGTGACCGACAACGCCCAGTACATCCGGGTTGGAGATCAGCATTTCCGCATTGGACACGCCGATTTTCGGGTCAGCCTGATCATCCTGCGGGAAGAGCTGCACGTCGAAGCCCAGCGCTTTGAATTCCTCTTTTCTCTGGTTCAATGCGTACTCGGCACCTGTCTTAATCGCATCCCCCAGAGAGGATTGGTTGCCGGAGAGTGGGGTTTGGGTAGCAATTAAGATCTTGCCGCCGTCTGCCGCTCCCCCGCTGGAGCCGCCTTGCTGAGCCGGGGCTGGAGTGGAGCCTCCGCCGCTGGCATTGCTGCCGCCGGCATTGTTGGAGCCTGCGCAACCAGTCAGTGCAACGCTCGCTGCCAGCGCTGCGGATAAGAAACCGAGTTGAGTGCGTTTCTTCATACGAATTGAATCCCCCTTTTAATCAATCTTTATTTTTCTGAATCCAATCCTTCTACTTGTTTTTTCTGGTTGCGACTGTGAGAGCGGCTGCCAAAATTGGCCTCCATGTCAGATGGGGATTGGCTCTTTTTTAATTGTAAAATAAATTAGAAAATTTACAAGAGAAAAAAATATTTTTTGCAAAAACATATTACTCCAGCATGATAGAGCCATTTTTTTGATGAAATTGAAATCAAATAACTATATCAATGATTCACCAGTGTAAAGCGTTGTTTATCCATCACATTTTCGAGAGGGAAGAATGATCGTTCCCTGCTTCACGTCGTACAGACCTTCGCCGGTCAGACGCACAAACGGCAGATGCGTAGCGGTGAAGAAGAGCAAGGAATAAATCGGATCGAGATGTCGATGTCCTTTCTGCCGCATTTGTTCTACAAACTCTTCCGCTTTTGCGATGATCTCGCCCATAGGTCGGTCCGTCAGCTTGCCGGCGAGCGGCAGAGGTATTTCCATTGAGATTCCCCCCTGTTCCGCCAGCGCGATACCGCCCCCATTCCTGATGACCCGCTCGAGCGCCCTGGTCATTGCCTTCGGATCGCGGCCGATAATCAACCAGTCGGCAGACGCTGTGTAGGTGCTGGCCATCCCCTCGATCATCTGTCCGAATCCGCGGACAACTGCCTGCGTCAGCCGCTTCTGGCGGGGATCCAGACAGAAAAGAAAGGAAAGCTCCGGATCCTGCTCGACCGTAACGTACCCCTCTTCGTCAGCGGGCAGCTCTTCCCACTTCAGTTTGGTAATGACGGCGTTTGTCATTTCCAGAACAGGTACCGCCTTTCCTTCATGCGGGATTCGGAACCATTGCGGGTTGACCGGACCGTCCAGCATATGGTTTACCTGCGGAAAACCGTACGCCGACCAGTTCAATTCAACGGTTGGTTCAAGCAATTGACCCTCTCTGACTGCCCTTCGCCCGTTGGCGATCACCAGCTTTGGCGTCGGTTCTTCGGGACTGGTCAGGAACAGCACATCGGCGACTCGGCCGGGTGCGATTCCCCCGATCTCTCCGTCAAGTCCGTAGTAGACTGCCGGATTCAAGGTAGCCATGACGTACGCTTCGAGAGGCGGCATGCCCGATTCCATCGCGACGCGGAGAATGTAGTCGGTAAACCCGTGACGCATCATCGGCGGTGTGCTGCCGTCGGAGGTGAGCATCATGCGGGACGACCACGGCACTCCCCTCTGGACAAGCCCGCTCACCAGCTCCGGGAGATCGGGACGGATGGAGGAATGGCGCAGGGTGGCATACATACCGAGGCGCAACCGGTTGATCACCTCTTCGGCCGTGATGCTCTCATGGCAAGCGGTAATCCCCGCCGCTGCGGCAATGTTCAGTGTCTCCACGGAGGCGCCGGGATGATGCCCTTCCATTCGTTTGCCCACATCGCGAACGTACTTGAGGCCGAATAAAATCGTTTCGTCTTCCGTCAACACTCCTTGCCAATCGGTAAGCTCTCCCCCCTGAATGACCAACGGGTTCGCCACCATTTGCGCCACGCCCTGCCTGCTGTATGCGGCATCTTCCGCCTGTCCTCGAATTTGCGGGTCCAGACGCGCCCAAAAAAACTGTTTTACGGGATGCGCCTGCAGTTTTTCCATGATGTCGGCTACTTCCTCAGGGGGCAAAAGACTGTTGAGAAACAACGTATCGGAGATCATCGTCGTCGTTCCCGTCTGCAAGGCAAAATCAGCCAGCGTTGCGGGATTGTACCATTGAAAGGGGTGTGCATGAGGCTCGATATACCCGGGGACCAGATAATACCCCTCGGCATCGAGGATGTCTGTGCCTTCGTCTACAACGGGTTCCTTTTCACCCACATAAGCGATTCGCTCGCCCGATGTGACGATATGAACCTGCTGCCATTCCTTCGTGTAGACGTTTAATACATTGCCTCCTTTCAGCCACATGCTGGCCGGAGCCTGCCGCTTGGCGGTCCGGACAAGCCGGCGGAAGGCTTCTTCCGTTACGGGACGTACACGCATCATCCTACCCTCTCCCATCGTGTTTCTAGCGAACGCTCAGTCACATTCCCTATATGCTTCGCTGCACCGTACCCTACCTCCTTTCACTTGGAACGAGATCTAGCAAGATTTTCCTCGGCTGTTTTGTCCAGTTCGGTACACACTACCAAACAGGATTAGATTACCCTCTACTACAGGAGGCAAGCCTATGCGAAAAAACGTCGGAACCGTCGACGCGACCATTCGAATTACCCTTGGGTTGTTGGGATTGGCTTACGGGATCGGCAAAATGAGCCGAAAACCTCGCCGTGCACCCTGGTTTTTAATGACGATGTCTGCCATGAAAGTGGCGGAAGGGATTACCCGTTTTTGCCCGATGCTGTATGCCTTCGGATCCAACACGGTCACGAAGGCAGGCGTAAACGCAATGATGGGCAATATGGCGGAAGGAATGATGGAGGCGGGGAGACAAGCGGCGCAACAACCAAAGCAGGCAGGTAAACAGGCGTCACCGGCAAAACCGGGCGAGCCTTCTGATTCGTACAGCCGAGATGAGCACTTGTATCCTACGTACTCCTAGGAGGTGGAGCAATGGCGTACGGAACGCCCTGGTATGAGTGGTTTTCCCACAATGCCTTTGTATTGCTGCTCGCCATCGGAACAGTCGGCGCGATGGCATATTTCATCTACATTTCAGGCAAAAAGAAAGGGAGATACCGCCAATAGGCAGGAGATCTCCCTTTTTTTCGGCTGACAGTCTTGTTTGCGGTTATTTCGTGTGTCGGAAAGCCTTGTCGGCGATATCACGGCGATAATGGGCACCGTCAAAATGAATGGAGCGGACGCTCGCATAAGCAGCTTCGCGAGCCTCGGCAAGAGTTTTTCCCGTACCGGTGACACCCAGCACGCGTCCTCCGCTGGTAACGATGCCTTCTTCCGTCCGCTTCGTTCCGGCGTGGAATACAGTGGCACCCTGCTGGAGTTGATCCAGCCCGGAAATCGGCTGTCCTTTCGGATAATCACCGGGGTAGCCAGGAGCTGCCATCACGACGCAAACGGCACTTCCCTCTTTCCACTTGACGTCTACGTCAGCCAGTTCGCCGTTTACCGTAGCCACAAATATATCGACCAAATCCGTCTCCAAAAGCGGCAGGACCACTTGTGTTTCCGGGTCTCCGAAACGGGCGTTAAACTCCACTACTTTCGGCCCTTCCGCTGTAATCATCAGCCCCGTGTAAAGGACGCCTTTAAACGGGATACCGTCTTGCGCCATCCCTTTTGCGATCGGCTTGACAATCTTCTCCACGATTTCTTCCACAAGCTCGGCAGACATGTGCGGCACAGGGGCATAGGTGCCCATGCCGCCGGTATTCGGCCCTTTGTCTCCGTCAAAAACGCGCTTGTGATCCTGCGAGGTAATCATCGGCTTCACTGTTTCACCGTCCACGAACGACAGCAGCGTCAGCTCCTCTCCGCGCATGCACTCTTCGATCACGACACGCGCCCCCGCCTGACCGAATGCGCCTTCCTGCATGATGTGGTACAGCGCCTCTTCCGCCTCTTCCAGCGTTTCCGCCACGACCACGCCTTTCCCGGCAGCCAGGCCGTCCGCTTTTACGACGATCGGTGCTCCCTGCTCTCGTACGTAGGCGAGAGCAGACGGATAATCGATAAACGACTCGTAGCGCGCGGTCGGAATGTTGTAGCGCGTCATCAGATTTTTGGCAAAGCACTTGCTTCCCTCGATTTTGGCGGCAGTCGCCGATGGTCCGAAAATCGGCAGGCTGCGTTGGGAAAAGAAATCGACAATACCGGCCAAAAGCGGCTCTTCCGGCCCCACCACTGTCAGGTCGATCCCCTCGTCTTTGACGAACTGGGCCAGCGCGGCAAAGTCATCGATCGGAATTGGTACGTTTTGAGCCAGCTCGGCCGTACCGCCGTTGCCAGGGGCACAGTAGATTTTCTTTACTTTCGGGCTTTGCGCCAGCTTCCAAACGATGGCATGCTCACGGCCTCCGCTGCCGATTACGAATACGTTCATCCGCACTACCTCCTGATGATGTGTGCTATTGGGCCCCGCCGAACAGGCGCGTTAGCTGTCGTTCGGTGGGTATTTTAGTGTTTGAAATGACGGGTTCCGGTAAAGATCATGGCTATTCCGCAGCGGTTGCAAGCGTCGATGGAATCCTGATCGCGAACGGAGCCGCCCGGCTGAATGATCGCCGTGATCCCTGCCTTTGCCGCCGCTTCTACCGTGTCCGGCATTGGGAAAAAGGCGTCGGAAGCGAGCACGGCCCCCTTCGCTTTTTCCCCGGCTTGTTCAATCGCGATGTTGGCTGCTCCGACGCGATTCATTTGGCCTGCACCTACGCCGATGGTCATGTTGTCCTTGGCCAGCACAATGGCGTTGGACTTGACGTGTTTCACCACTTTCCAGGCGAACTTGAGCTGCGCCAGTTCTTCCGCGCTTGGCTGGCGTTCGGTTACCACCTGGATCTCGTCATCCCCGAGCTGTTTGAGATCGTAGTCCTGTACCAGGGCGCCGCCCACCACAGGTGCGATACGGAACGCGTTCTTTGCAGTCGCCTGGGCGTCGCCCATCGGAATGCGGAGCAGGCGCAGGTTTTTCTTTTCCTTAAGGACCGCTAGTGCCTCATCTGTAAAGTCAGGAGCCAGAATGATCTCCAGGAAGGTTTCTTTCATCATCAGAGCCGTTTCCTTGTCGATGGTGCGGTTGGCGGCAACAATTCCCCCGAAGATGGAGACGGGATCTGCTTCGTATGCCTTTTTATACGCCTCAAAAATATCCTCGCCAATGCCAACTCCGCACGGATTGGAGTGCTTGACCGCTACGACGGCCGGTTCGGAGAATTCCTGCACGATCGCCAGGGCGGCGTCTGCATCATTGATGTTATTGTAGGAAAGCTCTTTGCCGTGGAGCTGTTCGGCGTAAGCGATGCTTGCTTCTACAGCAAGCGGCTCCCGGTAAAAGGCCGCGCGTTGGTGAGGATTTTCCCCGTAGCGCAGGTCCTGCGCCTTTTCGTATGTGACGGTAAAGCTTTCTGGCATCAGCTCCCCTACCTGTTCGCTGAGATAGCGCGAGATAAGCGCGTCATAGGCGGCCGTGTGACGGAATACCTTGGCGGCCAAGCGGCGGCGAGTCTCCAGCGTGGTATCGCCATTCGTTTCGATCTCGTTGGCCACTGCTTCATAGTCGGCAGAATCGACCACTACGGTGACAAACTGATGGTTTTTGGCGGCTGCGCGGAGCATGGCGGGACCGCCGATATCAATATTTTCGATCGCTTCTGCGAAGGTTACGTCCGGCTTCGCAATCGTCTGTTTAAAAGGATAAAGATTGACGACAACCAAATCGATGGGCTCGATGTTCAACTCGCTCAGCTGCTGCTGATGGGCCTCGTTGTCGCGTACAGCCAAGAGTCCGCTGTGGATGTTCGGGTGCAGCGTTTTGACGCGTCCGTCCAAAATTTCCGGAAATCCGGTCACCTCTGAGATGCTGATGACGGGAATCCCCGCTTCCTTCAGCATGGTTGCCGTTCCTCCCGTGGAGATCATTTCTACGCCGGCGGCAGCCAAACGGCGTGCAAACGGAATCAGCCCTGTCTTGTCGGAAACGCTAATAAGCGCTTTTTTCACACTCACGTTAGAACCTCCTGACTTTTTTGAAAAAAGTAGACCAAAACACGAACATTGCAAACTAATTAAAACATAATTGTACGGTATGATCAAGTTTTTCACCCAAACAAAAACAGCCAACACATCCACGGATGCCCGGCTGTCAGTACTCCCTACCTCTTTTTTCTTTTTCTTCCAGACAGTTGTCTCAGCTGCTCCCAAAGAGAAGGCTGCTTCTTTTTTGGGCCGGATGCCTTAACAGACTTCCGGCTGCCGCTGCCCTTCACCTGCTTGGGTTGGATGCTGTCCAAATCATCAAGCGACAACGGCTGGCCATCTTCCACCTTCTGCTTCACTTTCTGTTTGGTGTCCTCCGGAACTTCCAATCCCATGTCGGCCAGCTCGTTCAACACCTTGTCAATGTCCCTGCTGCCGTCCTCCGGCAGCTTTTCCGCCAGGCGCATGATGTCGGCCAACGTCCACTCCCTGCCTGTCTTTTTGCTCAGCTTGTCAAGCAAATCGGAAATCAAATCACCGCTCATGGTGGAGTAACCTCCCTTTTTCCGCCTTCCTTCTACTCTATGTTGGGGCAAGAAAAAAGGTTTGCACCAACAACCAGCAATCGCGCACAGGATGCTGGTCGAGAAAAAGCCTTGTCCTGCTTGGAGCAAATACGCTCCGGCATTTCGCTCGGGAAACACGTACATGAGCCTACCGGCATACATCTAGTAGAAACTACATCTGGACAGCATAGAGGTGTTTTTGTTGATTACAGTTTCGGGAGAAGGAAAGGTCGCTGTGACACCCGATCGCGCGATCATCACACTCGGAGTCATTACCGAAAGGAATACTCTAAGTGATGCTCAAAAAGAAAATAGCGAGAAGATCACGAGTATCGTTCATTCCCTGATCATGTCCGGAGTGCAAAGGGAGAACATCAAAACATCTGAATTCAGGATGGAACCGCAATATGATTACGTCGACGGGAAGCAGGTCTTTCGCGGTTACAAAGTGACACATCTTCTCCAGGTGACGACGGATGAGGTTGCTTCCTCCGGAAAGATCGTTGACACAGCGGTCGCTCAGGGAGCAAACTACGTGTCAAACATACAGCTAACGGTTTCAGCGCCGGAAGTTTTCTATAATCAGGCTCTGTCCCTCGCCTTGCACAACAGCCTCCGAAAAGCGGAAACTCTTGCCCAAACGATGGGAGTTGCTTTAATGGAAGTTCCTCTCGAGATTCAAGAAGTCACGCAACCTTTTCCCCAGCCAATCCTGTATCAAACTGCGCGCGAAACACCCACTCCGATTCAACCGGGAGAGGTAACCATCGTTGCTCGGCTTACGGCGAAGTATCATTACCATTAAATGCAGCTTTGCAGGGTCTCGAGAAAGTGGCTGTCGTGGCAGTTTCTCAACAAGCTCAAAAGCTGGCACGATCAAGTGTCAGCTTTTTGCCTGTAATAGATGAACAATGCGCCCCTCGAGTGTAACACGACCGGAAAGAACCCGCCCGATCACGTCTACGAGCAGCCCGTGTTCCACCTGATGGATACGGGCACCGAGGCTTTCCGCCGTATCGCCCTCTTCCACCGGCACAGGCACCTGCGCAATGATGGGCCCGGTGTCCAGCCCCGAATCAACGAAGTGAACGGTAACGCCCGTCACTTTCACTCCGTAGGTCAGCGCCTGTCCAATGGCGTCCCTACCCGGGAATGCGGGCAGAAGAGACGGATGCAGGTTGATGATCTGTCCCTCGAAGGCAGACAGCATGACCGAACCCAAAAGCCGCATGTAGCCGGCCAGCACGACCAAAGAAACGTCACGCTGCTGCAACTGCGCTGCGATTTCTTTTTCAAAGGCGGCTTTGTCGGGATAGTCCTTCGGATCGAACACAAACGCTTCGATCCCCAGACGGTCAGACCGCTCCAGCACTTGGGCACCGGGTTTGTCGCAGACCAGCAATGCTACCTCCGTATCGACAAGACGACCGACGCGTGTCGCCTCTACGATTGCCTCAAAATTGGAACCGCTGCCCGAGGCGAATACCGCTATGCGTTTCATCATTTCACCCCGTTGTATACGACCTTTCGTTCGCCAGCCTGGATCTGGCCGATCAGGTACGGCTGTTCTCCCAGCTCCTGCAGCTTCTCGATCACGCCAACGGCATCATCCTGCTTCACAACCAGCACCATGCCGATCCCCATGTTAAACGTCCGGTACATGTCGGAAGCAGCAAGCCCGCCCTGCTCCTGTACCAGCGTGAAGATCGGGAGGACCGGCCACGTTCCCATGTCGATAACGGCCTGTGTCCCTTCCGGCAGCACACGCGGGATGTTCTCCGTGAAGCCGCCTCCGGTGATGTGAGCCATCGCCTTGATTTCATGGGACTCAAGAAGGGACAGAATCGGTTTGACGTAGATTTTGGTTGGGGTCAGCAGTTCTTCGCCAAGCGTTTTGCCAAGTGCCTCTACATGCTGATCAAGCTCCATGCCGCGATCCGCCAGCAGCACTTTGCGCACGAGCGAAAAGCCATTGCTGTGAACGCCGCTGGAAGCGATACCGATCAGCACGTCGCCGGGAGCGACACTGGCTCCGGTGATCAGCTTGCTTTCATCGGCCACGCCGACGGTAAAACCGGCGATGTCGTACTCTCCATCAGCGTACATGCCCGGCATTTCCGCGGTCTCACCGCCGATCAGCGAGCAGCCGGCCTGCGAGCAGCCGGCCGCGATCCCCTTGACAATCGCCTCGATCTTTTCCGGTATGACCTTGTCACATGCGAGATAGTCGAGGAAAAAGAGCGGTTCCGCCCCCTGCACCACGACGTCGTTGACGCACATGGCCACCGCGTCAATCCCGATGGTGTCGTGTTTGTCCATGGCAAATGCCAGCTTCAGCTTGGTGCCGACACCATCCGTACCGGAGACGAGCACCGGCTTTTGATACTTGCTGGTATCCAGGCGAAACAGGGCGCCAAATCCGCCGAGATCGGTCAACACCTCGGGGCGGAACGTGCGCTTCACGTGTTTTTTCATGCGCTCAACCGCTTCGTTCCCCGCTTCGATGTCGACGCCTGCTTGTTTGTATGCTTCGCTCATGATTACTCCCCTCCTACTCGCACTTATAGGCCGGCAGTGCTGCCTCAAATTCGATTTCCGTCGGATACTGGCCGGTGAAGCAAGCCAGGCAGTGCCCCTTGTTTGGAGCGGTGTCGGCGCGGCCGATTGCTTCCAGCATCCCTTCTATGGACAAAAAGGCGAGCGAATCCGCACCGATAATGCGGCGAATTTCTTCCACCGTCTTGGTGGAGGCGATCAGTTCGTCCCGCGTCGACGTGTCGATGCCGTAGAAGCACGGGTTCTTGACCGGCGGCGAACTTACGCGTACATGCACTTCCTTTGCCCCCGCCTCGCGCAGCATGCGCACAATGCGGTTGCTGGTGGTGCCGCGGACAATCGAGTCGTCGATCATCACGACGCGTTTGCCATCCACTACCTTGCGCACGGCGGACAGCTTCAGGTGTACGGCGCGTTCGCGCAGCTCCTGCGTCGGCTGGATAAACGTACGGCCGACATATCGGTTTTTGATCAGGCCGATTTCGTATGGAATGCCGGTCGCTTCCGCAAACCCGATTGCCGCGGAAATGCTGGAGTCAGGTACTCCCGTGACCACGTCCGCCTCAATCGGCGCTTCCAGGGCCAGCTGTTTGCCCAGACGCTTGCGGGCCATATGAACGTTGATCCCGTCAATGTCGCTGTCAGGACGGGCGAAGTAGATGTACTCAAAGGTGCAAATGGAGCGCTGCGTGTTTTCGGAGTGTTTCCTTTCAAAAATGCCGTCTGCGTCAATGACGATCAGCTCGCCCGGCTGTACGTCACGCCAGTACTCTGCGCCAATGATGTCAAAGGCACAAGTCTCCGAAGCCACGCAGATCGCGTCTCCCAGACGTCCCAGGGAAAGCGGGCGCAGTCCGTTGGGATCGAGCGTGATCACCAGCTGGCGCTCGTTCATCACGAGCAGGGCGTACGCCCCTTTGATGTGCTGCAGCGCTTCCTTCACCGCCTCCGCCAGATCACGGCTCTTCGCCCGGGCGATCAAGTGGGCAATGACTTCCGTATCGCTGGTTGTCTGGAAAATGGAGCCTTTCGCTTCGAGCTCCTTTCTAAGGACGCTGGCGTTCACCAGATTGCCGTTGTGAGCGACAGCCATGCTGCCGTGAGCGTAGCGAAAGAAAAGCGGCTGCGCGTTCTCGATCTTGCTGGAGCCGGCAGTGGTGTAACGGGTATGGCCGATGGCAATGTGGCCGCGAAACTTCTCCAGATCTCCTCTGCCAAACGCTTCCGATACAAGACCCATGCCGCGGTGCTTATACCACTTCTCGCCGTCGGAGGCGCAGATGCCTGCGCTCTCCTGACCGCGATGCTGCAAGGCGTGCAATCCCAGATAGGTCAACTGGGACGCGTCCTTGTGGTTGTAGATGCCGAATACGCCGCATTCTTCGTTCAGTTTATCCCAGATCATCCGATCAAACATGGAATCGCATCCTTCCAAGCGGCTTTCAAGTCGGAAAGCGGCGCGTTGATGGCTTCTCCTCCGTTAACCTTCACCACCAAACGGTTCCCGCCGGTCGTTCCAATCGCCTGAGCCGGTACACCCAGCTCATTTGCCAGCGCCAAGACCGCTTCTGCATCCGCTGCTTTTACGCTCAGCAGGATGCGGGACTGCGACTCGCTGAACAGCGCTATGTCGGTGCGAAGTTCAGTTGCAAGCTCAACGGTTGCCCCCATCTCCTGACCGAAGCAGCTTTCTGCCAGCGCCACGCCAAGACCGCCTTCGGACAGATCGTGCGCGGATCGCACCAAACCCTGACGAATGGCTTTCAGCACAAGCTGCTGCAGGGCCGCTTCCTTTTTAAGATTTAGCTGCGGCGGACGTCCGGAAATGCTGCCGGTCACCAGCTTCTGGTATTCACTGCCGCCCAGTTCTGCGAATGTCTCGCCGAGCAGGATGATGATGTCGCCTTCCCCTTTAAAGTACTGGGTGGTGATGTGATCCACATCGGTGATGAGACCGACCATTCCGACAGTTGGAGTCGGATAGATCGCGTCACCGCTGCGTTCGTTGTAGAACGATACGTTACCGCCGATCACCGGCGCGTTTAGGGCGAGACAAGCTTCGCTCATGCCGTCTACCGCATTTTCAAACTGCCAGAACACTTCCGGCTTTTCCGGGCTGCCGAAGTTGAGGCAGTCGGTGATGGCCAACGGTTCCGCACCGGAGCAAACCACGTTGCGAGCCGCTTCGGCAACGGCAATGGCGCCGCCCACTTTCGGGTCAAGGTAAACGTAGCGGCCGTTGCAGTCTGTGCTCATCGCCAGCGCCTTGCGTGTGCCGCGAATCATGACCACCGCAGCGTCGGAACCAGGTTTGACTGCGGTGCCGGCGCGTACGATGTGGTCGTATTGCTCGTATACCCATGCCTTGCTTGCCACAGTCGGTTGAGACAGGACAGCCTTCAGCGTTTCGTTCAAGTCGGCAGGCTCGCTGATGGCAGCTATCGGATCGACGTTAGCGTTTGCTTCATAGTACGCTGGTACAGCGGAGGGGCGATGGTAGACCGGAGCGTCATCCGCCAGCGTTTGCACCGGCACGTTGGCTGCCATTTCACCGCGATGCAGGAGGCGCAGCATGCCGTCATCGGTTACTTTGCCTACTACAGCGGAAGCCAGCCCCCATTTGTCGAACAGCGCGATTGCCTGATCTTCCTTGCCTTTTTCCACCACGACCAGCATGCGCTCCTGGGACTCGGAGAGCATCATTTCGTACGCCGACATGCCCGCTTCGCGCTGCGGCACCAGGTCGAGGTTCATCTCGATGCCGTTGCCCGCCTTGGAGGCCATCTCCGCGCTGGAGCAGGTAAGACCGGCGGCTCCCATGTCCTGAATACCGACGACGATGCCGGTGTCAATCAGTTCCAGACACGCTTCCAACAGCAGTTTTTCCATAAACGGGTCACCCACTTGCACGGCGGGACGTTTTTTCTCGGAATCTTCGTTCAGTTCTTCGGAGGCAAAGGTAGCGCCGTGAATACCGTCGCGACCGGTGCTCGCCCCTACATAAATGACCGGGTTGCCGATACCGGACGCAACTCCTTTTTGAATCTTGTCGTGGTCGATGAGGCCCACGCACATCGCGTTCACCAGCGGATTGCCTTCGTAGGTCGGGTCGAAGTTCACTTCACCGCCCACGGTCGGGATCCCGATACAGTTGCCGTAACCGGCGATTCCTGCCACGACATTTTCAAACAGGTACTTCACGCGCGGTGTCGTCAGTTCGCCGAAGCGCAGGGAGTTCAACAGAGCGATTGGTCGGGCGCCCATGGAGAAGACGTCGCGGATGATGCCGCCCACACCTGTCGCCGCGCCCTGGTATGGCTCAATTGCAGACGGGTGATTGTGGCTCTCGATTTTGAACACGACAGCCTGGTTGTCGCCGATGTCGACGATCCCCGCCCCTTCACCCGGTCCCTGCAAAACGCGCGGGCCTGTCGTCGGGAAGCGGCGCAGTACTGGTTTGGAGTTTTTGTAGGAGCAGTGCTCGGACCACATCACGCTGTACAGTCCGGTTTCCGTCCAGTTCGGCTTGCGGCCGAGGATGTCAACGACGCGCTGATACTCGTCGTCGGTCAACCCCATTTCTCTATAGATACGCTGCTCGGCAATCTGTTCAGCTGTTGGTTCTTTATGCGTGATCGTTGACACGGTTTCGTTCCTCCCAGCTCTTTAAAATCGAGGTGAACATGCGGCGTCCGTCTGCGGAACTCATCCATTCATGCACAGCGCGCTCCGGATGGGGCATCATGCCCAGCACGTTGCCTCGTTCGTTGCAAATGCCGGCGATGTCGTCGATCGAACCGTTCGGATTCTCTCCTTCATAGCGGAATACGATCTGGTTGTTGGCTTTCAGCTTGGCCAGTGTCTCTTTGTCGCAGAAGTAGTTTCCTTCGCCGTGCGCAATCGGAATCTCGATGACTTCGCCTGCCTCGTAATCGCGGGTAAAAGCGGTGTCGTTGTTGGCCACACGCAGCTTGGAAAGCGTGCAGCGGAATTTTAGCGAGCGGTTGCGCAAGAGCGCCCCGGGCAGCAGGCCGGCTTCCGTCAGGATCTGGAAGCCGTTGCAGATCCCCATCACCCATTTGCCTTCTTCCGCCGCTTTCACCACCTGTTCCATCACGGGAGAGAACCGGGCTACCGCCCCGCAGCGCAGGTAATCCCCGTAGGAAAATCCGCCCGGCAGGAGGATCACGTCGTAGCGGGACAGATCCGTTTCTCCGTGCCAGACGTAGTCAACCGGTACCTGCATCACATCTTCGACGGCGTTATACAGATCGATATCGGCGTTGGAACCGGGAAAGACAATGACGGCTGCTCGCATGCTTATCCCTCCAGAATCTCAAAGCGGTAGTCTTCGATCACGGTGTTGGCCAGCAGCTTTTCACACATGTCGCGGACGCGTTCTTCCGCCTGTGCGCGGTCGCCTGTATTCAATGAAACTTCCATGTACTTGCCGATGCGCACTTCTTTTACTTCGTCAAAGCCAAGAGTGTGAAGAGCGCCTTTTACAGCGTGTCCCTGCGGGTCCAGAACACTTTCGCGCAGCGTTACGTATACAACAGCTTTCAGCATGATTCATTCTCCTCCCAAACGTCTGAGTATTTCCTGATAAGCTTCTTCGACATTGCCCAGATCGCGGCGAAAGCGGTCTTTGTCCAGCTTCTCCTTGGTCCGTGCGTCCCAGAACCGGCAAGTATCCGGCGATATTTCATCGGCGAGGAGAATCTCTCTGTCAGATGAGCGGCCAAACTCCAGTTTAAAATCGACCAAAAGGACATTGCGCTCGCGCAGGTAGGCTTGCAAAATCTCATTGATCTGCAGACCGAGCTGCTCCAAGCGAGCCACCTCGGCAGCGTTTGCGATACCGAGCACTTTGATATGGGAATGGTTTACCAACGGGTCGCCGAGCTTATCGTCTTTGTAGTAGAATTCCACAACCGGCTGCGGAAGGACCGTTCCTTCCTCCATACCCAGTCGCTTCGCCAGGGAACCGGCTGCGATATTGCGGACGACAACTTCGAGCGGGATGATCTCCACTTTGCGAACCAGCTGTTCGTTGGACGAGAGCATTTCAATGAAGTGATTGTCGATTCCCTTCTCCTTCAGCAGGGTGAAAAAAATGGAGGTGATGCGGTTGTTCAGCTCACCTTTGCCGACAATTTTCCCTTTCTTCTCTCCGTTAAAGGCAGTGGCGTCGTCCTTGTATTCAACCCAGTATTGATCCGGAACAGAAGTACGATAAATCCTCTTCGCCTTTCCTTCATAGAGTTGTTCCCGTTTTTCCACTTACACAGTCCCCTTCCCACCTGAAAAAGATAGCTTTTTAAGTCTATATACGAACATTACAATGCAATTAAAACATAAATATACGTACTTTTCAACAAAATCTATCCAATACTTGATCGACAAACGTTCGTAATTTGCTGGTTCCTCTGCACATGCATACTCTTAAACATTCGTTAACTTCGCCTACATACTAGCTTTACAATTGATCGCTAGAATGAAATGGATAATGAACGGATCGTACTAGGAGGATTTTCCCATGATCGTCGTCCGGGGGATCACTTCTCCCTTCCGCAAGCTGATTCAAGGCATGCAAAAGGTAAGCTCCGGTGACCTTACCGAGCGATCCGACCTGCAGCATGAGGGGCCGGAAATCCGTTCGATTTCCGACAGCTTCAACTTCATGATCGAGCAGATGTCAACGATGATCAGGGAAATCCAGTACATGATTGACGAGTTGAACCGCAGCGGACACCAGATCCAGCTGGCATCCAACCAGGCGGGCGAGCATACCTCCCAGCTGGCCGTTCGACTCGACACCGTAAACAAAGGCGTGGAGCAGACCGCCTGCTCTACAGAAACGGCCAATGCCGCATTTCAACGCATGAAGGAAGCGATGGACGAGCTCTTCGCACGCATCTCCTCCGTCACCCAGGCAAGCGAAAATATGGAACAAGTGGCGCATTATGGCCAGGAACGAATTGACGAGCTGACCTCCATGATCCGCCGCTTTTCTGGAACCTATACACAGCTCGACGAGCGCATGAGCCAATTAAAAGGTCATTCGCAAACGATCAGTGTCGTCGTGGATGTAATCAAAAACATTGCCAAGCAAACCAAGCTGCTGGCGTTGAACGCTTCTATTGAAGCAGCCCGGGCGGGAGAATACGGCAGAGGCTTTGCCGTCGTCGCTGACGAGGTGGCCAAGCTGGCTGGTGAATCGGAGTCAGCCACGGTGGAAATTGCCAAGCTGATCGAATCCATACAGACGGAAACAGAATCGGTCAGCGCAGAGTCGAAACAGGCCAGCGGACAGCTGCAACAGAGCCTCGATAAAATAGCCGAAACGGAACAGGCCTTTTGCAAGCTTCGCCAGGCAATTGAAAAAACGAACGATGAAATGGAGATCGTCTCCGCAGGTCTGTCCGATATTTCCAGCGGGTTGGACGAAGTGGACACCACCCTGGAAATGTTCGTGGCTGTCTCCCAGGAGACGCAGAGCAGTACGGAAGAAATGTTGGAGACCTCAAAGCATCAGCTGAAATCAATCGAACGGTCGCGGGAGTTGGCGGATGAGCTGCTCCGACTCTCTACCCGTCTGGGCGAAATGAGCAGCAAGTTTCAAGTGGCATAGAAGCTCCCCCGGGGGGAGCTTTTCTTGTGTTACACTATGGTTGTACCTATACTAACGAAAAAGGCAGGGATCACGAATGTTTCCTTTTGAGGTGCTGTTTCCCACCCGCGTCTTGTTCGGCGTTGGTGAACTGGCCCGCATCGGCAGGGAAGCGAAAACGATCGGCACAAAAGCATTGTTGGTAACCGGAGGGTCTTCAGCCAAACGGACAGGGCTGCTGGATCGCGTCTGCTCGCTGCTTGCCGGGGAAGAGGTTCCTTTTGTGCTGTTTGACAGGGTGGAGCCAAATCCCCGTACTACGACCGTGGATGCCGGCGCCGCCCTTGCCCGGGAAAATGGCTGCGACTTCATCATCGCATTGGGCGGAGGTTCCGTGATGGACGCTTCCAAAGCGATTGCTGCTGCTGCACTCTCCGGCCGTCCCATCTACGACTACATGCGCGGCAATCCCAGCGGCACGGGAAAAGACCTGGTTCCGGTTCAGCAGGCACTGCCGATCGTCGCGGTACCCACCGTCGCCGCTACCGGCTCGGAAGCGAACGGCATCAGCGTGCTTACCCACTGGGAGACGCACGAAAAATCGTCAATCAACGGGCCCGGCCTGATTCCCAAACTTGCCGTTCTTGACCCGTCACTTACATACACCGTTCCGCCTCACGTGACGGCGGAAGCTTGCGCCGACATCTTCTCCCATCTGTTTGAGGCATACCTGATCAGCGCGGAGGGCACACATGTGCAGGACGGTTTTACGGAAACCCTCATTCGATTGGTCGCGCAGTTTTCCCGTATCGCCATCAACGAACCGGAAAACGAAGAAGCCCGCTCCACACTGATGTGGGCGAGCACGTTGGCAATCAGCCCGTTTACGTTGGGAGGACGGGGAGCCGGCTACCCCCTGCACGGGATGGAACATACGCTGAGCGGCTGGTACGATATTCCGCATGGCCGCGGCCTTGCCATCTTGTCCCTTCCTTACTTTGAGCAGATTATTTTGCAGGATCGTCCGGAACGGCTGGCCCGAATGGGACGCAACTGTTTTGGCGTAACGGATGAGGACGACCTGGGAGCTGCCCGCGCAACCATTGAGGCGGTTTCGAACTGGTATCGTTCCATGGGGATCACGCAGCGCCTCTCGGACTTTGGCATCACGAGAGACAGCCTCTTGCCGATGGCGCGCGAGTCCATTCGCATCGGCGGCAGAGGCGCGGACTGCCTGACCAGTTCCCGTCCACTCTATGAGAACGAAATCCTTGCGATCTATGAAGCTTGCCATTAAACTGTGAGATAAGTAAAAAAATTTTTATCTATGGAGGGTTCCATACCATGGCAGATCCACGGATTAACGAACTGGCGAGCAAACTGATACGCTACTCGCTTAACCTGCAAAAAGGGGAAAAGGTGCTGATCGAAAACATCGGCATGCAGGTACCTCTGGTTCGTGCCCTTGTTCGCGAAGCGTTTGCTGTCGGCGCACTGCCGCTGGTGACGATCAAGGATCAGGAAATCATGCGTGCCTTGATTCAAGGCACCAGTGAAGAGCACATGGCATTGATGGCCAAGCACGAGCTGTCCCGAATGGAAGACGTCGACGCCTACATAGCCGTACGCGCTTTTGAAAACATCAACGAATACTCCGACATCCCGGAAGAAAAGATGGGACTCTACTCCCGCATCTTCTACAAAACTGTCCACTTCGGGGAGCGCATTCCGAAAAAGCGCTGGGTGGTTCTCCGTTATCCGAACAAGGCAATGGCTCAGCTCTCCAACATGAGCCTGGAGGGCTTTGAGGACTTCTACTTCTCCGTCTGCAATCTGGACTACGCAAAAATGTCCAGAGCGATGGATCCATTGAAGGAGCTGATGGAGCGTACCGACCGTGTGCGCATTATCGGTCCAAAAACAGAACTTACCTTCTCGATCAAGGGCATTCCGGCCATCAAGTGCGACGGCAAGCGCAACATCCCTGACGGCGAAGTATACACCTCTCCGGTACGCGATTCCGTAGAAGGCACCATCTACTTCAACGCGCCGACCAACTACCACAGCACGTCTTTTACCGACGTACAGCTTACCTTTAAAAACGGTAAAATTGTGGAAGCAACCAGCAGCAACACCAAAGTGCTGAACGAAATCCTCGACACGGACGAAGGCGCCCGCTACATCGGCGAATTTGCCATCGGCTTCAATCCGCACATCCTGCATCCGATGCAGGACATCCTGTTCGACGAGAAAATCGCCGGCAGCTTCCACTTCACGCCGGGCAACGCGTATGACATCGCCGACAACGGCAACCGCTCCTCCATTCACTGGGACATGGTCCAAATCCAGCGTCCGGAGTACGGCGGCGGCGAGATCTGGTTCGACGACGTACTGATCCGCAAAGACGGCCGTTTCGTTCTGCCGGAGCTGGATGGCCTGAACCCGGAAAACCTCATGTAAACATCCACTCGCATCCTAAAAGCAAAAGCCGATCACACCCGCAAACGGTGTAATCGGCTTTTTTCGCTCACGAGCGTTAGCTTAAGTCGCCCGGGCTCTTAAACAGCTCCGTCAGTTTTTGATACGACCGGGGAAACTCCGCCTGATACCGAAGGAAGGTCGGGATGGGATAGCGTACCCCGCCTTTTTGCGTCCCCATAAGCCCCTCCGCCAGTTCCTTTGCGTCTGAGAAATGAAAGCTGAATGCCATTTCATCGTCCTGGGTCTGGGCAAACAGGCGGTCGCCGTAACAGGGGAGGATCACTTGCGGTTCACCGGTTAAAAGCGGTTTGATAGCGATGTCAGCGCAATCGGCGCGGCTTGAAAACGTGGACGGAATGGAACCGCCCCGCTTGTACAGCATGCCTGCCGTCAGCCTCATCACCTGTGCGGAATTGCCGTAAACCACCACGACATCCGGATCAAACGGAGCCCGCTCCAGGGGAAACGAAACGTAGTAGCCGCTTTCCTCCTGCGGGAGCTTGGGCACGTCCTGTTCGCTTTTGACGCCCGCTTCCATCGTTTCCGTGTACATGCCGCAAACCAGACTTCCCTCCGTGTAGTAGGGCAGCTCCGGCTCATATCCAAACGCCACCTGCGCGATCGGACAGGAGAGATCCTCGCCGTTCATGGCGATGGTCCAGCCGTACCGGCGGGAAAAACCGACTGCCTGACAAATGGTGATCTCAATCTGAAGATCCTGTTTGGGCCGTTTGGCCTTTGGCGGCAGTTTCTCCAGCTCTTTCACGATCTTGATGCCGACGGGAAAGGTACCGGGTCGGACAAACTTTTGAATCGCTTCGTTGAGCTGTTGGGCGTTCACGAACTTCCCCCTCCTTGTGCAAAAAGAAATGTGTGAATCTTTCTGCACTTTTGCCGAAAAGTCCTTTTTTAGAATGGATCATTGAAGCTCATGAAAGGTAAAAATCCCCCGCTTCGCGTCAAACACAAGTGACTTCATATGCTTGTTGTTCTGCTTTACCTTGTCAATCAGCGCTTGCCTGGACGGATACGGCTTGGCTGTCGCGCCCTTCCCTCCAAACAGGTACATCGTCGTTCCGGCGATCGAAGCGTCGTGCGCTCCTGTCCCCAACAATTCATAGCCGCTGTAGAGCAAGCCTTCCCACGGCCACACCTTCGTATCGTTTCCGTACTGCCCGACTGCCTTGTAGCCGTAACGCACCCACACCTCGCCGTTTGCCTTGATCAAAAAGTCGGTGTAGGGCGTGTGTTTAAACGCAACCGCATTGTGATAGGCAGGATCGGTCAACGGGCGAAGGTTTGCCGGCCCTCCCCATCCGATGATGGAGCCGCCTGTTGCGGTCGGCAGGTAAAAGGAATAGTCAACCGTGAACACCCGTTGGTCTTTCTCGGAAGGACCGACTTTGCGAAATACGCCCCTCACCGGCTCGTCAAAATTTACATTGGACCCGGTGACATAGATACCGTCCTCGGCCACGACGACACTGTCGTTGGAGTTGGTGGCTGCCTCCCGCACGCCGCCGAGTACCTTCGTCGGCCTGGCTGCGAATCTCGTATCCGATAACCCCAGTTGGCCGAGGTCATTGGCACCCATGACGTACAGATCCTTGTTGGTGGTAATCATAAACAGCTCGTTTCGGCCGACAAACATCTTTTCAATTCCTTTCAGCGGAAAAGCGGTCGGCTTCATCGAGGAAAACTTCGGTTTCCGTCCTGCATACGCAAAGTAGCTGTCGTACAAGACGCCCATGAAGAACACGCGCTTGTCTTCCGTTTGGAAAACCATAAACTCGTCCCCGCCGGCCATGCGGGTTACCTTGGCCGGGATACTCAGAGGAATGGTCGATGTCCTCGCGTAAACCTTCCCGTTTTTCAATGAATAGGTTTTCCCTTTCCACACTTCCATCGCTTGTAGCGAGGCAAGGACGTTTTTGCTCTGCAGGAGAGTGACTGGCGCATGCGCTGCGGATGTGTCGATGCACCCGGTCAACAACAGCAGGCCAGTCAGGAGGGAGGCTGCAGTCTGTTTGAACATAAAAAGGACTCCTTTCGCGGTCTGCTTGCCTTGCACATGTAAAGACGCGAAAGGAGTTCCCTTTGTTTCAAATGTTACCAGGCCGCCACGCAGCCGTCGGTCCGCATGTCCGTACCGCCGATCAGTACGCCTTGTTCATCCCGCCAAATAATTTGTCCGCGGCCGAAACCGCCCGGTCCCATCCCCCACTTGATTTGATGTCCCTTGCGTTCCAGCGCCAGAGCGAGATGTTCCGGAAAATGGCTTTCCACTTCCACCGTTTTTCCTTCTGTCCACTGCCAGCGCGGGGCGTCCAGCGCCGCCTGCGGGTTCAGGTGAAAATCAATCGTGTTCATAATCACCTGCACGTGCCCCTGCGGCTGCATGAATCCGCCCATGACGCCGAACGGACCAACCGGCTGGCCGTCCTTGGTCAAAAATCCTGGAATAATCGTGTGGTACGTCTTTTTGCCCGGCTCCAACCGGTTGTCGTGCGCCGGGTCAAGCGAGAAGTTGTTTCCGCGGTTTTGCAGGGCAATGCCTGTGCCTGGGACGACGATGCCGGAGCCGAAGCCCATGTAGTTGCTCTGGATGAACGACACCATGTTTCCTTCGCTGTCGGCCGTTGCCAGATAGACGGTCCCGCTGCGCGCCAGCTCCACCGGCTCAGGCAATAGCGCTTCCTCGCCGATCAGGCTGCGGCGTTTTTGAGCATGCTCCTCGGAGAGAAGCTGTTCCACCGTTACCTTCATCTTGTCCCGCTGGGTGATGTACTTGAGTCCGTCCACGAACGCCAGCTTCATCGCTTCGATTTGCTTGTGGTACGTATCGAGCGTATCCTTGGCGGCAAAGGTGCAGCCTTTCAGGATATTCAGCGCCATCAGCGCTACCAGGCCCTGCCCGTTCGGCGGAATTTCCCATACGTCGTATCCCCTGTAATTGACGGAGATTGGATCTACCCACTCCGGCTTGTAGGCTGCCAGGTCTTCCTTGCGCAGAAAACCCCCGCACTGTCTGGAAAAGGCGTCGATTTTGTCTGCAAGCTCCCCTTGGTAGAAGCTCTCCGCTTCCGTCTCCGCTATGCTGCGCAAGGTTTCAGCGTGTGCAGGCGATTTCCAGATCTCGCCCACTTTGGGAGCCCGGCCATCGGGAGCAAAGGTGGAGAACCAATGCTCAAACTCTTCCGACGTGCAGTTCTGTTTGAACTTTTTGTAGGCGATGTCCCAAAAATATCCCAAAGTCGGAGAAACGGGGTAACCGTTCTGTGCATACTCGATGGCAGGCTGCAACACTTCTGTCAGCGGAAGTTTGCCAAATCGTCTGGACAACTCCGCCCATGCTGCCGGCACTCCTGGCACCGTCACGGGAATCCATCCGTACTTCGGCATGGTCTCATATCCCTTTGCCTTTACCGCCTCAATGGAGATGCTCTGCGGCGAAGGTCCGCTGGCGTTGAGACCATGCAGCTTCCCCTTCGCCCAGACCAGGGCAAACGCATCTCCTCCAATGCCATTGGAGGTTGGCTCCACCACCGTCAGGCAGGCTGCGGTAGCGATCGCGGCATCAATGGCGTTTCCTCCCTTTTTCAGGATATCGAGGCCAGCCTGAGCCGCCAATGGCTGAGAGGTTGCAACCATGCCGTTCTTGGCAAACGTCGTCATGCGGCGGGATGCGTAGGGGTATTCCATTGCGTCAAACTGTGTCATTTCCGTTCCTCCGTTTCAAAATGGTTTTTTATCAGCGAATGAAGACGATGCCGTATCCCATGGAAGCGGCGATGACGAAAGCGGGGTGGATTTTCCATTTTTCCAGCAGGAAGAAAGCGGCTGCAGCCAGGATCGCCGTATGCATCCAGCCGATGCCTTCTACTGCACCGAGAAAGAATTCGAAGGTCATGGTGCCGAGCAGCACGGTGACGATGGGACGAACGGATTGGGTCATGGCCTTCACCTGCGGGGCGCTCTTAAACAGACCCATAAAGTTCATCAGCACGATCATCGCGATGGCCGTCGGCGCGACTGTTGCCAGAAGACCAACCGCCGCTCCTGTCACTCCTGCAACCTCATAGCCGATATAACCTGCCAGCTTGGTCGCGATCGGACTGGGCAGCGCATTAGCTACCGCCAGGATTTCCCCAAACTCGTTTACCGTTAGCCACTGGTAGTGATTCACCACTTCGTTCTGAATGAGCGGAATGCTGGCGGGGCCGCCTCCGTACCCGAGAATGTTGGAAACGAAAAACGCCCAGAACAGCTGCAGGTAGATCATGCTGCCCCCTCCTTGTCGTTTTTCGATTTTTGTCTCTTTACCATCCAGGTGGCGTATCCAAATGATGCCGCCAGCGCAATCCCAACCAGGATGCCGGGATGCAGATCAAGCAGGAGCAAGGCTGCGAGCGACAAGACCAGCATGGCAACGACGCCATTTTTGCGCTTGGCGTCCTTCCAGCCCTTTTGCAAAAACTCCCAGGTAAGCACAGCCGTCATGACGGCAATCACCGGCTGAATCGCCTGAATCATGCTTCGGACAGCAGGCACGTCCTTCCACTGATAGATGACTTGAAGCAGGCCGATCATCAACAGGACGACAGGCAGGACAACGGCGCAGTTGGCAACCAGAGCGCCGCTCCAGCCTTTTACCCTGTATCCCACGTAAGCTGCCATCTTGGTGGCGATCGGACCGGGAAGCGCATTGCCCAATGCCAGGTTGTCGGTGAATTCCTCCTCCGTCACCCACTTGTACTTCTTCACGCATTCCGTGTAAAACAGGGGGATCATCGTAGGACCGCCCCCGTATCCAAAAATCCCGATGCGAAAAAATGCGAGAAACAATTGCCAATAAATCATGCTGCAGCCTCCGATACGCCGTGATTGGTTGCGTTACCCGCCCATCTGAACAAGATGGCAGGAAACAGCCTGTCCTCCCCCGATCTCCTGAAGACGAGGTGATTGCGTTTTACAGAGATCGGTAACGTGCGGGCAGCGGGGATGGAATGTGCAGCCGCTGGGCGGATTGGCAGGACTCGGCAAATCGCCCTGCAGGATGACGCGCTCCCGCTTCTGCTTCGGTTTGGCCACCGGAACAGCTGACAGAAGTGCCCGGGTATATGGATGACTTGGATTTTCAAACAATGTCTTTTTGTCGGCAATCTCCACCACTCTGCCCAGATACATCACAGCCACCCGGTCACAAAGATGCTTGACAACCGACAGATCGTGGGAGATGAACACCAGCGTCAGGTTAAACTCTTTCTTCAAATCTTTCAACAGATTCAATATCTGCGACTGAATCGACACGTCAAGCGCCGACACCGGTTCGTCGGCGATCACCAGCTTTGGCTTCAGCACCAGAGCGCGGGCAATTCCGATGCGCTGCCGCTGCCCGCCGGAGAAGTCATGAGGATGACGGTCGAGATGTTCTTTTCGCAGTCCGACCACCTCGATGATCTCTTCCACGGTACGCTTTCGCTCCTCAGCCGTCCCGATGCCGTGCACTTCCAGTGACTCCAGCAGAATCTGCCTGATTGTCATCCGCGGATTAAGCGAAGCGTACGGATCCTGAAAGATCATCTGCACGTCCTTGCGCATCCGTCGCATCTCTTCGTTGGAGAGCTTCGCCAAATCCTTGCCGTCAAACCAGACCTCCCCGGCCGTCGGCTCCAACAGGCGAAGGATGGTCCGTCCGGTGGTAGACTTGCCGCAGCCGGATTCACCCACGATTCCCAGCGTCTCACCGGGGTACACCGTCAAGTCAATGCCGTCCACCGCTTTCACGTATCCTGTTGTCTTTTTGAAGAATCCCGACTTGATGGGAAAGTGCTTTTCCAGCCCCTTTATTTCCAACAACGGCTTCATCTTTTCTCGCCCCCTTCCGCATACAGCCAGCAGCGGCATTTATGCCCGTCATCAAGTTTCAACAGGTCAGGCGGCTGCTCGTGACATATCGGCTTCGCCAGGGAACAGCGCGGCGCAAATCGACAACCTTTGGGCATCTGGTGAGGCAGCGGAACCGCTCCGGGGATCGTCTCCAGATACTCCCGCTCTTCATCCAGATCAGGGATGGAATTCATCAAGCCGATCGTGTACGGATGTTTGGGTTCCTCAAACAAGGTCTCCACGTCCGTTTCTTCCACCACTTGGCCGGCGTACATCACGATGACGCGATCACACATCTCCGCAACTACGCCCAAATCGTGTGTGATGAGCATGATCGCCGTTCCCGTCTTCTCCTTCAACGTCCGCATCAGGTCGAGAATCTGCGCCTGGATCGTCACGTCCAATGCCGTCGTCGGCTCATCGGCGATGATCAGCTTGGGATCACAGGCCATCGCCATGGCAATCATCACGCGCTGACGCATTCCCCCTGAGAGCTGATGCGGATACTCGCCGTAAATCTCTTCCGCACGCGGCATCCCCACCGCCTTTAACATCGCAATGGCCCGCTCTTTGGCCTCCGCCTTGCTCACATCCCAATGCAGCATGATCGCTTCCTCAATCTGTTTGCCGACCGTGTGAAGCGGATTGAGAGAGGTCATCGGCTCCTGAAAAATCATCGAGATTTCGTTGCCCCGTACGGACTGCATCTCACTCTCCGACAAAGCCAGGAGATTTTTTCCGTTGAATCGGATCGTGCCCTCGGTGGAGCCGTTCGGGGGGAGCAGCCTCATGATGGAGAGACTGGTGACGCTCTTGCCGCATCCCGACTCCCCTACGACCCCGAGCGTCTCGCCCGCGTGAATGACAAAATCGACGCCATCGACGACGTTGACGATGCCATGATCCGTTTTAAACCGCGTTCGCAGCTGTTCGATCTCCAAGATGGTCGTCATGTTCTCCACTCCTTATCTATTTGCGTACTCGCGGATCAAGAACCTGTTGAAGCCCGTCTCCCAGCAAATTAAATCCGAGTACGACCAAAAAGATCGCCAGTCCGGGATAGAACGTAGCGTATGGTGCGACGGACATCAGCGTCTGCGCCTGATTGAGCATGCTTCCCCAAGACGGCGTAGGCGGCTGCACTCCCAATCCCAGATAGGAGAGCGACGCTTCCGCCAGAATACCGGCTGCCATCGCCAGCGTCCCCTGGATGATAATCGGGTTGAGGGCATTCGGCAAAATGTGGCGGAAGATAATCCGTATGTCCTTTACCCCAACCGATTTGGCGGCATGGATGTACTCCATGTTCCGAAGCGCCAGCACCTGTCCTCTCGTGATGCGCACAAATGCCGGAGAAAAGCCGATTCCGATGGCCAGCATGGCATTGCCGAATCCGGAGCCCAGCACAGCCGAGATCGCCAAGGCGAGAATCAGGAAGGGAAACGCCTGCATGGCGTCAACGCTGCGCATGACGATCCACTCGTCCCAAAAACCCCGGTAGTAGCCGGAAAAAAGTCCGATGGGAACACCGATCAACATCGCGATGCCGACGGAAATCAGGGCCGCCTGAATGGAAATTCTTGCGCCGTACACGACCCTGGAAAAAATATCGCGTCCCAGATCATCCGTACCGAAGAGGTGTTCGCTGTTTGGCTTCATCAGGATCTTGTCGTAGTTTTGCGCGTTCGGATCAAACGGAGCGATCTGCTCCGCAAAAACGGCTACGATAATCAACGAAACAATGATGAGCGCACCAAGCAATCCGAGACCGTTGCGTAAAAATTTTCGAAAGGTTTTCATTATCCCTCAGCCCCCTTCCCCGCTTTAATTCGCGGGTCGATGACGGCGTACAGCAGGTCCACGATCAGATTGACGACGACCACGAGTGCTGCCGAGACCAGGATGGCCCCCTGTACAGTAACGTAGTCCCGCTTAAAGACGGACTCGACAATCAAACGGCCAAATCCGGGAATGGAAAAGATCGATTCCGTAATGACCAAACCGCCCAACAGTCCGGCAATCATCAAGCCGGAGGTGGTCACTACCGGTATTAACGCGTTGCGCAGCGCGTGACCGAGAATGGTGCGCACCTCGTTGAGCCCTTTTGCCTTGGCGGTACGGACGAAATCCATATTGACCACTTCCAACAGGGAAGAGCGCAGCATGCGCATCAGCACGGCCGACTCACGCAGTCCCGTCGCCAGACAAGGCAGAATCATGGCCAGAATATTTTGCGTCGGGTTTTCACTGAACGGTACATAGCCGGAGGAAGGCAGCCACTGATTCTCCACCGCGAAGAAAATGATCATCATCATGGCAAGCCAGAAGCTAGGGATGCTCATGCCCCCCAGAGCTGTGAAGGTGCTGGCATAATCGATCCAGGTTCCCCTCCTCACCGCAGCCAAAATGCCGGCTGGAAAGGCGATCAAAAAGGCGACAAGAAATGTGCCGACAGTCAATTCCACGGTGGCGGGCAGCCTCTGAAGGATCAGGTCGCTGACCGGCACCCGGTCGGTAATGGACAATCCCAGATCGCCCTGCAGCACTTTCCCCAGCCAGCTGAAGTACTGCACGACGATCGGCTTATTCAGACCCAGCTCCTCCCTGAGCGCCTGGTACGCTTCCGGTGTCGCCTCCTGTCCTAAAATGACCCGGGCTGGATCGCCCGGGATCATGTGAATCAAGGAGAATGTCATAATCGACACCAGCAGGAGGATTGGAATTGTCAGTAACAGGCGCCTTACCACGAACATCATGACAAATCCCCCTCATTCTTTTCCGTATTTTCAGAGCTTTACTGTTTTTGCAGTGTCGCCGTGCGGATAATTCCGTCCGCCACATAAGTAAAGCCGCTGATTTTCTTGCTCATGGCAAACAGGTTGTACTGATGGTAGATATAGCTGTACGCTGCCTGGTCATGCATGATTTTCATCGCCTCGTCATAGTAGGCTTTGCGCTTCGTTTCGTCCAGTTCCGTACGGGCTTTGGCAGCCAGCTCGTCCAGCGTCGGGATCGAGATACGACCGTCGTTGTTCGGCATGTCCGTCACGACGAAATCATAGAAGTTTTGGTCGGGGTCTGGACGACCGGACCATCCGAGCTGCAGCGCTTCGAAATTGCCGTTGTCCCCGTTTTCGATCATCGTCCCGAACTCCAGCTTTTCAAGCTCTACATTGATGTTGTACTGCTTCAGCATGTTCTGGATCACAGCGCCAAACTGCTCGTTTTCCGGCGATGTGCTGATCTGCATCTTGAAAGTGAACCCGTTCGGCTTTCCGCCTTTGGCCAACAGTTCCTTGATTTCGGCTGCATCCGGTTTTTTCGGTTTGTCGGAATCGCCGTAGGCAAGACTGCCTGGAGCGAACGGAGAGTTGCCGGGCAAAGCGTAACCGTTGAACAGGACTTTTACGACGGCTTCCCGGTCAATCGCGCGGTCAACGGCCATACGCAGATACTGGTTATCAAACGGAGGCTTGCTGTGGTTAAGGTAAATGCCTTGATAACCCATGCCAGGTTCTGCCACCAGGGTCAGGTTGGAGTCACCTTGGATCGCGGGAATCTCTTTGACCGGCACTTCGTCGATGATGTCCAGCATGCCGGAGCGCAGGTTCTGTACCTTGGCCGTGCCGTTGGTAAATACCTTGAAGTTGAGTTCCTCCGTTTTTACCGGCCCGTTCCAGTAGTTTTCGTTTTTCTTCAGCGTGACATGGTCACCCTTCACGTGTTCAACAAACACGTACGGTCCCGTGCCGACAGGATGGTTGAGATAATCTTCTCCATACTGTTTCACAGCCGCCGGAGATACCATCATGCCGGAACGGTCGGTCAGGATGGAGATAAACGGGGCAAATGGCTGCTTCAACTGGATTTTCACTGTGGTCGGGTCGACAACGGTAACCGACTCGACGTACTTCAATTCCCCTCTTCGCTTCGACTTTTCGTCTTTCGCGTTGCGTTCAAAGTTGAACTTCACCGCTTCCGCATTAAAGTCCGTTCCGTCGTGGAATTTGACGCCTTCCCTCAGTTTCAGCGTGTAGGTCTTGCCGTCAGCAGACACTTCGTACGAGGTGGCCAGCATCGGCACGATCTTGCCGCTTGCGTCCAGGTCGAACAGCTTGTCGTAAATGCTGTTGTGAACCATGCGATCAACCAGCGCCGTGGAGCGGTTTGGATCCAGGCTGGGCGGATCTGCCTTCAGACCGATGTTGATCACGCTCTTCGCCGCAGTGCCTGTCGGTGCTGTTCCTGCTTGTCCGCCACCCCCGCCGCAACCGGCTGCCATCAACACGGTTCCCAGCAAAGCGGCAATCAAGGTCTTGTGCATTTTCTTGGATATCATGTCATCCCCTTCTCTCTTCAAAAAATTTATGGCATCACGTTTCAACGGATAAATTTGAAACGGGATTTCAACACTTTCAGCTCATGAATGACGTTTACCTTACTGATTCCTCTGATGCGATGTAGCTTGTGCATCAGAAACTCCGACAGTTCTTCATAGTTGCGATGAAACACCTGAATCAACAACTGATAGTCGCCTGTCGTTAACTCAATGAGCCGCACTTCCTCGATCTTCATGAGATCGGCTACGACGTCGTCCAGCTTGGCCGCTTCCGTCGCAATTTGAATTTTGGTTTGAACAGCCAAGCCCGCCTTCACAGGGTTGACGATGGCGACAAGACTGAGGACACCTGATTCCTGCATCTGCTGTACCCGCATCCGGACGGTTTTTTCCGTGACACCCAGGTCCTTTGCGATTTGCGTAAACGGGAGCCGGGCGTTGTCCTGCAGCGCACGGGCAATCCCGTAATCAAGTTCGTCCAGTTCGTAATGACGTGAACGCTGGAATTTGTCCTCCATAATTCACCTTCCTTCATTCGTCCCAAATTTCGGAATTTAGAACTTAATACGGTATTATTTTTGGAAATTAGGACGAATTTGAATACTTTTTTCATAATATAATACGAATTTCGCCCATCCGCAAGAGTATTCTTAAAGTTTATACTAGTAAAGAATCTTTTGCTGAAAGCCTTGAACAAGAAAACCCACCGGCATTAGCTAACGCTTCGCCGGGCGGGGCCCCGAACACTTTTCTAGCGGCTGTATGGAATGTCCAAATTTATAAATTCTTATACACAAATGAAAAACGCTTTCGTTCTAAATGAACGAAAGCGTCTAGGTTATGAGAGCAGTCCTAACCGCTGGAAGATGGTATCGACATGCTTCAGATGATAACGGTAATCGAAGCAGTCATCCAGCTCTTCCTTGGTGAGGGTGGCAGCAACCGTTTTGTCCTCCTCGAGAATGGAGCGGAAGGAACGCTGTTCTTCCCACGCCTGCATCGCCCGGGGTTGCACCGTATCGTAGGCCTGTTCGCGGCTCATGCCTTTTTCAATCAGCTTCAGCATGACCTGCTGGGAATAGATCAGGCCAAACGTGCGGTCCATGTTGCGCTTCATGTTTTCCGGGAAGACGGTGAGGTTCTTCACGATGTTCATGAAGCGGCGCAGCATGTAGTTCAACAGCTGGGTCGCATCCGGCAGAATCACCCGCTCCACGGAGGAGTGGGAAATGTCGCGCTCGTGCCAGAGCGGTACGTTCTCATACGCAGACAGCATGTGGCCGCGGAGCACGCGGGAGAGGCCGGAGATGTTTTCACAGCCGATCGGATTGCGTTTGTGCGGCATGGCAGACGAACCTTTTTGCCCCTTGGCGAATGGCTCCTCCACCTCGCGTATTTCGCTCTTTTGCAGAGCGCGGATTTCTGTTGCAAACTTGTCCAGCGAAGTCGCGATGAGCGCAAGCGTCGCCATGTACTCTGCATGTCGGTCACGCTGCAGGGTCTGCGTGGAGATAGGCGCAGCGGTCAATCCCAGCTTTTCGCATACATACTGCTCCACAAACGGATCGATATTGGCATAGGTTCCGACCGCCCCGGAGATTTTGCCCACAGCCACCTCCTGTTTCGCTGCGCGGAAACGGGCCAGGTTGCGTTTCATCTCTTCATGCCAGAGGGCCAGCTTCAGACCGAACGTAGTCGGCTCCGCGTGTACGCCGTGGGTGCGTCCCATGCAGACGGTATCTTTGTGTTCCCGCGCCTTGTCGGCGAGGATGGCGATGAAATCCTCGATGTCTTTTTCCAGAATTTCGTTGGCCTGGAGCAACAGGTAGGAAAGGGCGGTATCCACCACGTCGGTGGACGTCAGGCCGTAGTGTACCCACTTCTTCTCTTCGCCCAGCGTTTCCGACACGGCACGGGTAAACGCAACGACGTCGTGGCGGGTCTCTTCTTCGATTTCGTAGATGCGCTTGATGTCAAAGCTGGCGTTTTCCCGCAGCTTTTTTACGTCTTCTTCCGGAATGACACCCAGTTTGGACCAGGCTTCACAGGCGAGAATCTCTACTTCCAGCCACGCCTTGAATTTGTTTTCTTCCGTCCAAATGGCTCGCATTTCAGGTCGGGAATAACGTTCAATCATGGTCAAACCTCCACTTTTTTCCATATTTCCAGGTGGTCAATCTGCTCCAACGCCTCTTCCACCGATGGGGCGACGACGTTCAAATGCCCCATTTTCCGCTTCTCCTTGCTTTCGTGCTTGCCGTACAAATGCAGCTTCGCAGTGCGTGGCAGGCGGTCGATACGATTCAGTACGGGCTGCAGATGCTCACCTAGTATATTCACCATTACGACAGGCGTCAACAGCTGGGTCGAACCCAACGGCAGGTTGCAGACGGCCCGCACGTGCTGTTCAAATTGGGACGTGACGCAGGCGTCCATGGTGTAGTGTCCCGAGTTGTGGGGACGGGGAGCCAGTTCGTTTACATAGAGTTCCCCGTTTGCGGCAAGAAACATCTCGACGGCGATCAAACCGACCACGTCCAGTTTCTCTGCGATCTCACGGGCAATCTGCTCTGCTTTCTGCTGGATGTCGGTCGATACCCGCGCCGGTACAATGGACAGGTGCAGGATATTGTCCCGGTGGATGTTCTCTGCAGCCGGAAAGGTTACCAGCTCGCCCGAGAGACTGCGAGCGGCGATCACGGAGAGCTCCGTTTGGAAGGGAATAAACTTTTCCACGATCAGCTCAGTACCCGCCTTCACCATCGTCTCGTACGCTTCGCCGAGCTCCTCACTTTTTCTCAGCACCCACTGTCCCTTTCCGTCGTACCCGCCAGTGGCGGTTTTCATCACGGCGGGCAGACCCAGTTCATCGACCGCTGCTTCCAGCTCCTCCAAACTGCCAATGACGCGGAACGGAGCGACCGGTATCCCAAGCTCCCGGATCGCTGTTTTTTCATAGATGCGGTTCTGTGTAATCCGCAGCAATCGGCTGCCCTGCGGAACAAACGAACGGCTTTCCAGCACCTCCGCCACCTGCGCGTCCACGTTTTCAAATTCATAGCTGATCACGTCGCTGACCTCGGCCAGCTGTATGGCAGCGTCCACATCTTCGTAACGGGCGACGATCTGCCGGTCAGCCACCTGACCGCACGGTGCGTCTTCTGTGGGGTCCATCGTGACGAAACGATAACCCATCGCCCGGCCAGCGAGTGCGATCATCCGCCCCAACTGTCCGCCGCCGAGGATGCCGATCGTCGCTCCCGGCCTGATCTGCTTGTCCTTCATGCTCGTCATGAGAGTTCACTGTCCTTTAGCACTTTTTGACGTATGGCTTCTCGTCTGGCAACAAAGCGCTCCTGAATGTCCGGGTATTTAAGGCCGAGAATTTGCGCGGCCAAGAGACCTGCGTTGACGGCGCCGGCCTTGCCGATGGCCACAGTCGCGACCGGTACTCCGCCCGGCATTTGCACAATCGACAGAAGCGAATCCAATCCGTTCAGATTGGACGATTTCACCGGTACACCGATAACCGGCAGTTCCGTTTTGGCTGCCACCATCCCAGGCAGGTGGGCTGCTCCTCCCGCTCCGGCGATGATCACTTCCAGTCCTCTGCTTTTGGCGCTTTCGGCATACCTGAACATCAGATCAGGCGTACGGTGTGCAGAGACGACCTTTTTCTCGTACGGCACCTGCAGTTCATCCAGAATCTGACACGCTTCCTTCATCGTCTCCCAATCGGATGTGCTGCCCATAATGACGCCTACCAAGGGTCCGACCATATTACGCAACTGCCCCTCTCTGTTAAAAAATCCATGAGAAAACCCAACCGGTTTCCGGCACCTTGCAAAGGGTTGCCGAATCTGCCGCCTGGGTTTGTTCTATACGGAAATCATCCCAATCATCTATGCACGTTTAGTGTAACAAGGAAAAAGTTTGCCTGTCAACCTCGTATCCGAACGATTTATTTTGGTTTTATTATTAATATTCGCCTTTTACCCTTTTCCACCCATTGACTGGCTTGCTTTTCCTTCTCCAGCTCCAATCGCAGCCAGTAATCAAAGTACGGTTCCGCATCGGCACCGGCCTCCCGGGAAAATGCTTCGACCACATCCGCTCCGGTTGCCAAACCGTACTGGTTTTCGTTGAAATACCGCCGCAGCGCCTGGTGAACGCGTTTCTCTCCCCATGCCTCCCGCAGCTGCCAAAGCATCGCTGCCCCTCGGGAATAAACGAGGTCGCTGTAGCTGCTCCAGTCAGGGAATTTCGTTACCGGCTGCCAGGCCCCAATCCCGCGGCCTGCATATTTCTTTGCGGCTTTCCCTGCTGTAAGCCTCCGCTCGATGTACCCCTGTGCAAGCCGGCCATCGTACTGCTGCAAAAACGCCATCGTCGCATAGTCGGTCAAGCTCTCATCCACCCACGCTTCCCGCACTTCGTCGCTGCCGACCAGCCCGTAGAACCACTGATGGGCTGTTTCATGCGCTACGACGGCTGCCCCGATTTCAGGCCGGCTGTTAAAAAAATCTCCCTGGATGAACACGATACTCGGATACTCCATCCCGCCAAAAAAGCCGCCTGTCTTGACCACATCGTATTCCCGGTACGGATATTTGCCAAACTCTTTGCCATAATAACGGATCGACTGAACCGCCACATCATGCAGTCGCTCAACAACCTCAGGATCGTCACCTTCCTGCCACCAGGTGCGAACAACCGACTTCCCTACCTCAGTCTGTGTACTGCGATAGGTGTCGTCCATGATGACCATGGCAAAATCCCGAACATTACTCGCATCTATTTCATAAAAGGTCTGCCTTGCCGGCCGTGTCTGAGTTACCACGGCCTGGCTTTCCGTTCCGCTCGTCGCCAGATAGTACCCTTCTGGAAGACTTACCCTGACGTGGTAGTTGGCCATTTCACTGTAAAACGGATCGCCCATGGGAGTATACGGATCCAGCCGCCATCCTTGCTGCTCTTTCACAGCCAGGATCGGCAGCCAGTTGCCCAGCCAGATGGCGTTGTCGTTGTAGGACAGCCGCCCGCTGTTGTAGGGAACTCGCAGGTCAAACTCGATTTCCGTTTCGACCTGTTTGCGCCGAGCTATAGAAGGTATCGGTACCTCCAGGATCGTCCCGCTGTCTCCGTGCAGAGCTGCCGATACATCCCGACCCTCCAGCTTTACGGCGCGGATGCGTATTTCACCGGGCAATCTCCGCGTCCCCAGCACCTCTTCCCAGTTCTCGCCCCGTAATTGATCGGAATGGCGAAACACGTTCGGGTAAAGATGAAAATAGGCTTTTGAATCTTGTGGAACGAAGCGGGCTACGAAGGTTCCCGTTACCAGTCGCTTTTGCGGCTCGATGTGAACATCGGCCCGGTACGTGACCGGGGCGGGAATCTCTTCCGGAAAGACGGAATAACCCGGAGACTCCGTCCACGAAGGCTGCCCCCACACCAACAGCCCGGATAACACAAGCACTGCAGCCAATGCCAACCCCCACCGCTTCATCCTCGTCCCCCCACTCCGGGTTTACCGTTTTCCCCGCCGCGCAAGCCACGCCTTTGCTTTTGCCTCTTGCGCCTTGTCGAGCTTCATCCAGAAGTCAAAGTACGGCGTCGCGTCTTCACCTGCCACCTCTGAAAACGCCGCAATCAGTTCACTTGCGGTCGCCACCCCGAACCGATGCTTGCCCACGTAGCTTTTCAGCACCTGGTCCACCTGCGCTTCTCCCCAAGCCTCTCTCAGTGTCCACAGCATGCTGACGCCTCTGGAGTAGACCAGATCACTGTAGCTCAACCAATCAGGGAAATACTGGATGGGCTGCCACGGCCGCAATCCTTCTACCGCGTAGCTGTCAGCCGGGACAATCCCCCGAAGCCGCCGCCGCTGGATGCGGTCTTCCGCGAGCTTTGGATAGGCCTTTTGCAAAAAGGAGAGCGCCGCATATTCGGTCAATCCCTCGTCAAGCCACGCTTCCCCGATTTGATCGTTGCCCACCAGTCCGTAAAACCACTGATGGGCTGTCTCATGAACAACCACCGCAGTAGAAACGGAATTTTCCGCAGCAAAGTGGCTTCCGTCTACAAACACGAGACCGGGATACTCCATCCCGTCAAAACGGCCGCCCGTGCGAACGACATCATACTCGGAGTAAGGGTACGCCCCATACGTCCGGTGAAAATAGTCGAGCGACCGGACGGCAGCGTCATGCAGCTGCATGACTTGATTCAAGTTGTCCCCGGAACGCCACCAGGTTCTGACCGCCGTTTCGTTGCTCTTCGTCTCCATCAGACGATAGCTTTCATCCAGGACGACAAGCGCAAAGTCCCTGACGTTGTCAGCCTGCAGAAAGAAGCTTCGCCGCTTGCCATCCGGCGTTTGCGTGGAGGAAGCTTGATGATCAATCCCGGTGCTGGCCAGCTGATAACCCGGCGGAAGCGTAACCTGGAGCCGGTAATCAGCCGTCTCGCTGTAAAACGGATCACCCATCGGGACGTACGGGTCGAGGTGCCACCCTCCCTCGTCGTGTACCGCGAGAACCGGCAGCCAGTTGCCCAGCCAGATCGCGTGCTCGTCGTACGACATTCTGGCCTGGTTGCGGGGCAACACCTGTTCAAACTCCATGTCCAGCCTGACAGGGCCGCTCTCCTTCGGCTTGTCCGCCGTATCCAGCGGCACTTCCAGCACGGTTCCCGTCCGTTTTCCCTCAACGGGTTTGCCCTGTACAAGCAGCTTGGTAATATGATACGTGCCAGGTGTCGCTCTCTTGCCTAAAAGTTCATCCCAGACGATACCTTTTTGGCCCTCCCCTTCGGCAAACGCATACGGGTACAGATGAACGTACGCCCGATCCCGAACTTTCGGCCAGAATTGAATCTGCACATGGCCCGCGATGTGGTGTTGCAACGGCTCTATGGTGAGGTTTGCGGCGTAAACCGCTTTGGGGCCCGGTTCAGCTGCCTGTACCTCCGCGAGTCCGGCTGTGCTTGTGCCAATCAAAGCCAATACCAGCGCCGGCATGATCATTCGGTTCCTCAACCCATCGCCCCCTTTTCTCTCATCTTACAGCTTTTTGCTAATGTTTTCCTCCAAAGTTTCCGGTCATACAAACAAAGCCGCCCTCTTGTCAGCAAGAGAGCGGCTTTCAGGTTTATTCTATTCGCGCAGCCAGGTGAAGTACGCCAGGAAGACGAAGAAGAGTACGTACATCACCGGATGAACTTCGCGACCTTTGCCTTTTAACAGCTTGGTGATCGGGTACACGATAAAGCCGGCAGCGATCCCAGAAGCAATGCTGAAGGTGAGCGGCATCATCAATACGGTCAGAAACGCCGGAAGCGCTTCATCAATCTCACTCCACGCGATCTGTGCCATGTGGGACGCCATCAGCACCCCTACAATCACCAGTGCCGGAGCGGTTACAGCTGGTGTTACCACAGACAGAACCGGCGAGAAGAACAGGGCCAGCAGAAACAGAATGCCGGTCACGACGGAGGCGAAACCGCTTCGACCGCCTGCCGCTACACCCGCTGCAGACTCGATGTAGCTCGTGGTTGTGGACGTCCCCAGTACAGCACCTGCCATACCAGCAATCGCGTCAGAAGCAAGTGCGCGTCCCGGACGCGGCAGCTTCCCGTCTTTCAGCAGGCCCGCTTGGTTCGCCACACCCAGCAGGGTGCCTGTCGCGTCAAAGAAGTCGACGAACAGGAACGTAAAGACGACAATCAGCATTTTCATGCTGAACAGCGTGTTGAAATCACCCAGGTACTGGAACGCTGCACCAAACGTAGGAGCCAGGCTCGGCGGTGCGGAAACGATTTTTTCCGGCATGGTAACAAGTCCAAAAATCATGCCGACCACAGCGGTTGCCGCCATCCCGATGAAGATGGCCGCATTGATCTTGCGGGACATCAAGGCAGCGGTCAAAACCAGACCAAAAACAGCGAGCAGTGCGTTTTTCGCAGCAAGAATCTCTTCCGGCTTCATACCTTCGTGGAAGGAAAGGTGGCCGAGAGAGACGAATGTCGCCGGGTTGGCAATGATAATGCCGGCGTTTTTCAAACCGATGAAGGCGATAAACAGGCCAATCCCCGCCGAAACGGCGTATTTGAGACCTTGCGGAATCGAGTTGACGATTGCTTCGCGAATGCCAGTCAACGACAGCAGCAGGAAGATCGTGCAGGAGATAAAGACTCCGGCCAGCGCTTGCTGCCAGGGAATTTGCATGGTCAATACGACGGTAAAGGTAAAGAAAGCATTAAGACCCATGCCCGGCGCTTGCGCAATCGGCAGCTTACCGATAAAAGCCATCAAGAGCGTTCCGATGGCTGCAGCCAGTGCAGTTGCCGTGAAAACGGCTCCGAATTCCGGATAATTGGCTTTTACTTCCGGCGGGAGATCGGCACCGCTCAGCATGAAAGGATTGACAGCCAGAATGTACGCCATGGCCAAAAATGTGGTGATGCCGGCGATGATCTCGCGGCGATAGTTGGTGCCAAGTTTGTCGAACTCAAAATAATTACGCACCGTACGTTTCCCCCCAGAAAATGTTTGCGGACAAAGAAAAAGGTCGAGGTCAGCAAACACCTCGACTCCAAACAAAACACATCCGGGCAGGAAAAAATATAAATGCATGTTACGCATCCCGTTGGCGTTTCGTTCGTAGCCAGGTCGTTTACGGTGACCTTGTAGAAACTCCTGAGCCATATCCCCAGGATTATACGAACCCTTTTCATTTATCCTGTTCACATCGAAGAGTGTAACAGGATAAACGTCGAATGTCAACGGAAAATACGAACATTAATGTTTTTTTGTCGATTAATATACGTGAAAAGGAGAATTTACTCCCACTCGATGGTAGCCGGCGGTTTTGACGTAATGTCGTACACGACGCGGTTTACGTTTTCCACTTCGTTGACGATCCGCGTCGAGATCTTTTCCAGCACGTCCCACGGAATACGCGCCCAGTCGGCTGTCATGCCGTCAATGGAGGTAACCGCGCGGATGCCTACGGTATAGGAGTAGGTACGCACGTCGCCCATGACGCCGACGCTCTTCATGTCAGGCAACGCCGTAAAGTACTGCCAGATTTCACGGTCCAATCCGGCCTTGGCGATCTCTTCGCGCAGGATGGCGTCCGATTCCCGAACAATTTTCAGTTTGTCTTCGGTTACTTCTCCTAATACCCGAATGCCCAGACCTGGTCCCGGGAATGGTTGACGCCATACGATTTCGTCAGGAAGGCCAAGTTCCGAACCTAGTTTCCGAACCTCGTCCTTGAACAGGGTTTTCAGCGGTTCAATCAGCTTGAATTTCATATCTTTTGGCAATCCGCCGACGTTGTGGTGGGATTTGATGGTATGAGCAGTTGCCGTTCCGCTTTCCACGATGTCGGTGTACAGCGTCCCCTGTGCCAGGAAATCCATATCGGTCAGTTTGGCCGCTTCTTCATCAAACACATAGATAAACTCGTTGCCGATGATTTTGCGCTTCTGTTCCGGATCGGTCACGCCTTTCAGCTTGTTCAGAAAACGTTCTCGAGCGTCGATCTTGATCACTTTCATGGAGAATTTGTTTGCAAAGGTCTCCATGACGCTTTCTGCTTCCCCTTTGCGCAGCAGGCCGTGATCCACGAACATGCAGGTCAGCTGGTCGCCAATCGCCTTGTGAATCAGCGCCGCCACGACGGAAGAATCAACGCCGCCGCTTAGGGCGCACAGCACTTTTTTGTCACCGACGGTTTCGCGAATGCGAACAATCTCATCCTCGATGAATGAAGTCATGCTCCAGTTGCCCGAGCAACCGCAGATATTGAACAAAAAGTTGGCGATGAACTCGTTTCCTTTTTCCGTGTGACGCACTTCCGGATGGAACTGAACACCGTAAAGGTTGCGTTCCGGATGGCTGATCGCCGCTACCGGGCAGGCATCGCTGACCGCATCGACGCGGAAACCGGCCGGCAATTCAACCACCTTGTCGGAGTGGCTCATCCAAACAACCTCGTTGCTGCCCCACTTCTCGTACAAACTGTGTGGCTCCTGCAGACGCAATTCCGCTTTTCCGTATTCGCGGACCCCTGCGCGCTCTACTTTCCCGGACAAGAGGTGAGTCATCAGCTGCATCCCGTAGCAGATACCAAGAATCGGCACATTCAAATCAAAAATCGCCGGGTCTACGTGCGGTGCACCTTCCTCATACACACTGGCAGGTCCGCCGGAGAAAATAATCCCTTTTGGCTGCAGTGCCTTGATGGTCTCGATCGGTGTGTTGTACGGCAACAGTTCGCTGTACACGCCCAAATCGCGGACACGGCGTGCGATCAACTGATTGTATTGGCCGCCGAAGTCAAGTACGACGACCATTTCCATTGGCTTGTCCATGTAATCCTCCTTGCGTTACGAACGCTAGTTTGTTCACCGGAAGTTCCCACCCAGGCCTCGGACTAACAGAAAAGCTCCCAAGCGAAGTCCTTACGAAGAAGCTGGTTCTTCGTTAGAGGATGCTTTTCTCGCAGTATCAGGAAGTGACTCTTGAAGTTTCCACTTTCTGATACTGTAAAAAAAACCGGAACGTCTCCTCCGGATGTGGTAATCGGAGGAAGAGTCCCAGTTTTGTACAATCGTACAGTTATCCGAAGTCCTCTCCTCGTAGTCGCCCAATTTACGGTCGAGCGGTAGAAACTTTCAGGCCTTATTCCTGAGATTATACGAGTCCCATTGATTTGACATTCTAGCAGACTGCGGATAAATGTTCAAGGTTTCAGTTGTTGAGACAGCTGTTCAATCATTTTATTGGCAATGGTTTTCGCTTTTTCTTCCATGTCCTTGTACCCGTAGTGCACCCGCTCGTACAACTGTGTCAGATACCACAGATCCTGCCGTTTGTCTCCAGAGATGGTCAGCCGGTTGACGTACTCACGCAGTGTTTCGCCTTGGTGACGGTTTGTAAATACGTTTTCAAACAGGCGCAAAAGGAGTTTGTATTTCTCCGCATAGCGGCTGTCTTGCTGTGTGCTCATCTGCCGGTGAATCCACCACACCGTCAGCGATCGCCTGCGTTTCCAAACGATAGCCGAGCCGGCAGCCAACAGTACGGGGATCATCGCCCACACTTCCCATGGAATGGCAAAGCCGCGGCTGGTATTGCCATCTTCGCCCTCCAGTTCGTCCAAACGGCCGTCGCCGCGATCCGGCGAGTTTTGCTGGCCGAGGTTGGGAACCGCCGTCGGCTGCTGCTGCTCAACCGTG
Organism: Brevibacillus soli; assembly: GCF_044759095.2. Taxonomy (NCBI): domain Bacteria; kingdom Bacillati; phylum Bacillota; class Bacilli; order Caryophanales; family Paenibacillaceae; genus Brevibacillus; species Brevibacillus soli. The sequence goes on along the minus strand of NZ_JBIYSM020000025.1, from coordinate 4,727 downwards.
TTTAAGTCGTAGTTGACACGGACAGGAGAAATAAAGGAGCTGGTTGCTTCAAACGGAATCCAGCCATATCCCGGGAAGTACACTTCCACCCAGGAGTGGGCGTCCTTGTTGCGCACCTCGACGATTTCCCGGCCGTTTCCGTCATCGCCGGTCCGCGTTCCCGGAGCAAATCCTTTCACCCATCTGGTTGGAATACCGACGCTGCGAAGCATCACTGCCATGGACGACGAGAAGTGATCGCAATAGCCGCGGAAACTTTCAAACAGGAAATGGTCGACAAAGTCCTGCCCCTGCTTGGGAACCGGAACGTCTTTCGTTTCGTACTTGTACTGACCGCTGCTGCGCAGGAAGTTTTCCACCGCCCGCACTTTTTGATACGGCGTCGCTGCGTCTTTGGTTACGGACTGGGCCAGCTCCCTCACGCGCGGCGGCAAGTTCTTTGGAAGCTGCAAATACATCTTTTTAATCTCTTCCGGATACTCTGTTCCCGCATTGGTCAACGCCTTTTCGCTGACGACCGGCACCTCCGCTTCGAGGCGGTAGTTGTACAGCTTCATCAGCATCGTGTTGGGAACAGTGATGGTCTGCTTTTGATTGGCCTGAGACTGAATCAGGTTGATTTTTCCGTCCCGTACCTCCAACTGCTGATTTTGTTTGTCATACACGAGTGTCGCGTTTTGCGGCGTGTAATGGGTCAGTTTTTTGATCTGCCCCGGATAAAAAATGGTGGAAAACGGCTCTCCCCCTTTAAATTCAAGGGAAGCTGTCACCTGTTTCATCTCCATGTTGCGGTACAGGATGTTCCCCCACTGATATTGGTTTGGTTCCAGAATCGGTTCATACTCCCGGGAGCCCTTTTGCCAGCCTACACCGGTGTAGAGATCCTTGGAATCTCCTCGCCAGTACGTCTTCTCGTTGGTAAGAGCAATGAACACGAGCGTATCGTCCTGGATGAAAGGGCCGCCCAAACGATCGTCGTTGTTGTCGTAGCCCACTTTTTTCATATAGCTGGTCCCCGCGCCGGTTTCCTTGCCGGTTAGAAAGGCGATGGGATCAGGCCAACTGGCTGCCTTTTTCGGCGCCGCGTAGGCAATGCCCACCGTCAATGAAATGATGAGCATGGGGGCAATCAGGGAATTCCATACGGTTAACTGCCCTTTGCCGGCAACGGACGCAACTTTTTGCATCGCGTTCAGATGGGTCACGGCCAGCAAAAGAAAGCCGATCGCCAACGTTCTGATAATGGCGCCGTCTGCTTCATACGGCATAAAGGTGTCCAGAATCGCCAGGTACAGCTCGGTGAGAAAGACAAACCACAATCCCTGCCGCTGCTCCAGCACCAGGTAAGTAAGCAGGGAAACCAGGGTAACCAGCAACAGATAGAACAGCCCGTTGCGGGAGATGGGTGACATCTCTGTCCAATTCTGCTGCAAAATCAACGGGAAATCGTGCATGATACGCAAGTAAATCTCTTTGATCCACTCCGTATCGAAAAACGGTGTCACAAAGAATTGGGAATACAGGAGCCAGAGAACAGCAGCCACTTTGATCGGAAACGTCAGCCACCGCCATCTGACAACCAGGTCAAGCAGAAGTACGCCGGCGGCGATGTAGTAGAAATGGGTCAGGTTCCCGGTATCGGTCAACTCCTTTAACGGAAGCATCCATTCTCGCAGCATCAGAAAAAGGAACAGTGCCGCCAGCCACTCCAATCCCTTTGGTAATTTCCACATGTGAACGCCCACCTTACGCACCTCCAATCCGCTGAAGTTCGTCATATTCCCGCAGGTGAATGCTTCGGCACACCACTTTGTTGGCTGCGAGCAGCTGAAGTGCCTGCTTTTGCTCTTGCTTCACCGTCGGGTCGGAATGAACCCAGAACAAGTGTACATTTCTCCCTTTCTGCGCCAGATCCGCCAGTTGGGCAACGACCTTTTTGTTTAGACTGGGCGTAATGACGGCCAACGTGACACCTTGCGGATATTCCAACGCCTCCCGCCCAATGATGCGCGCAAACGAATCTTTTCCCTCCGGCATAACCCTGGCCAACTGATCAAACACCCGGAAAAAGTGGGACTGGGAATGGGCAGGCGGAATGGAAATGCGCTCCTGCTGTTTGCAAACAAATCCGTAATGGTAATGGCTGCGGCTCGTATACGTAACCAGACTCGCGGTCAGCTTTACCGCCATCTCAAACAGCTGCGGATGCTCCCCCGCGTAATGTTCTTTCTCCACGTCCAGGAAAAAAAGCACCTGATTGACAGCTTGATGTTCAAACTCCTTGGTTTTCAGCCCGAGCCCACGCGCAGAGGCCCGCCAGTGAATCTGGCTCAGCCTGTCTCCGCGGTGGTAATCACGCACGCCCCGCACGGCAGCTACATCGTCCGAATACCGGTGAGACACGTGAACGGTTCCGCTAAAGTTGCCGTCACCCGCCGGCCAATGCGTAATTTGCTTGGCAGAAGGGTAGACGAGGAAATCATTGCGCAAAGCGAACGTCTTGGTCCGCTCGATGAAGCCAAAAAAGTCGCCACCGCTGACGAAGCACTCTTTTAATTGATAATACCCCCGCGGCAGGGCAGGAATGACGTAACGGAATTCCACTTCCCGCTTAAACCAGGGAAAAATCAACTGCCGATGCGGCTCGTACAACCCGGCCAAGCGATCTGGCAGCGGCTCCACAACCATGTTCCATCCCAGCGGAAACCAAAACCTGCGCTTCAGCCGGACCGTAACGACTAACTCCTCCCCGTCCTGCAACCGGTTCCGGTCAATATCCCGGGATACCTGCAGCGTGGCAAACATGAGAGAGTAGGCGAGCAGCTCATAAAAGAAAAAGGTGAGGCTGCTGTAAAACAGAAACCAGCTGGCGAACCCGCCCTGGAATTTTGCAAATACATAGGTGACAATCAGCAAGACCGCCATTTTGGACTTGCCGTATTTTTGTTGTTTCATGCAGGATCACCGCCCTTAGTTAACCGGTACACGCGTCTCCGACAAGATTCCCGCAATCAGGCGATCGATCGTCGCACCCTCCAAGCGCGCTTCCGGCTTCAAGATAATGCGGTGAGAAAATGTTACCGGCACCAGTTCCTTCACATCATCGGGAATGACGAAATCTCTACCGCGCACAAAAGCCAGCGCCTGGGATGCGCGATAAAGGGCGAGCGACCCACGTGGGCTTACTCCCAGATAAACATTGTGGTGATCGCGCGTTTTTTGACAAAGTCGCACGATGTATTCCTTGATGCCTTCACTTACTTTTACTGACGCTGCTTGCTTCTGCAGCTGGTTCAGCTCTTCCGCCGTTACAACCGGTTCCAGGCTCTCCAGCGGGTGTTCACCGGAGAATCGGGACAAGATGGATACCTCTTCTTCCAATGTCGGGTATCCCAGATGAAGCTGCAGGAGGAAGCGGTCCAGCTGCGCCTCCGGCAGCGGAAACGTCCCCTCGTACTCCAGCGGATTTTGCGTCGCCATCACGAAGAACGGTTCATCCAAACGGTACGTGACCCCATCCACCGTTACCGAATGCTCTTCCATCGCTTCCAAAAGCGCGGACTGTGTTTTTGGAGAGGTACGGTTAATCTCATCCGCCAAAATGACATTGGCGAAAATAGGACCCTGACGAAATTCAAATTCCAGTGACTTTTGGTTGAAAATCGCTACCCCCGTCACATCGGTCGGCAGCAGATCAGGGGTGAATTGAATGCGCTTGAAGTTTCCCCCGATGGATTTTGCCAAAGCCCGGACAAGCATGGTTTTTCCCACGCCGGGAACGTCTTCAAGCAGGACGTGACCTTTTGCGAGTATGGAAACGACACTTAATTCAATAATATTACGTTTACCAATCAGGACCTTCTCAATATTTCCAATCAAACGTTCAATGGCCTGATGAGGGTGATCCAATTTAATCAAACTCATGACGATACAACTCCCAATCCAACGATTTTCAATGCTGGCACTTCAATTCTTACAAGTATGGAAAAATGAGTCTACTCCTAAGGTAATGTATCAAAAAGACGGATACAAGAAAAAATTAATTAATATTTGTAAAATTAAAACAAGTTGCATATAAAAAAAGAGCAGGACGGCTCCCACTCTACGGTTCGATATAAATGATGGCGTGCCCTGAGAGATTCGAACTCCCGACCTTTTGATTCGTAGTCAAACGCTCTATCCGGCTGAGCTAAGGGCACGTATTCATAATAAATGCAGCGAACGACAGGTCTCGCTTCCACTGGCGCAACCTCCTCGCATTTGCTGCTTGGGAAGCCAGATCTGCAGTACCCGAGTTTTACTCCCTTGATTCATCAGCGAGGGTGAACCCGGAACGGGTGAAAGACCCGGCTGAAAAAGTCATTCTGGAGCGGACGACGGGTCTCGAACCCGCGACCTTCGCCTTGGCAAGGCGACGCTCTACCAATTGAGCTACGTCCGCATTTGCACATGACAAAAGGCTTGCCGTGTTTACGCAAACCTTGCGTACTGCTATGGTGCGGGTGGAGGGACTTGAACCCCCACGGTTGCCCGCCAGAACCTAAATCTGGTGCGTCTGCCAATTCCGCCACACCCGCATGATTCATTTGGGTTCCCCGAAAAGTACTCGGCATAAACATCGAAGCGTTTCGTCACTTTTTGGGGTATAGTACTGGTGAGCCATGAAGGACTCGAACCTTCGACCCTCTGATTAAAAGTCAGATGCTCTACCAACTGAGCTAATGGCT